>JAGRED010000168.1 GCA_020446725.1 Parvularculaceae bacterium
AAATACGCCGTCAAATGCGGCGGCGGATCGAACCATCGCTTCGGCCTTTATGACGCGGTGATGATCAAGGACAATCACATCGTCGCAGCGGGCGGCGTCGCCGAGGCGATGAAGGCCGCGAAAGAAGCCGTCGGCCACATGGCCGCGATCGAAATCGAGGTCGAAACGCTCGACGAAATGGAAGAAGCGCTTGAGCACGGCGCGCGCATCATCCTTCTCGACAACATGTCTCTCGACGATCTGCGTCTTGCGGTGACACTGAACAAGGGCCGCGCAATCCTTGAAGCCTCAGGCGGCGTCACGCTCGCGACGGTCCGCGACATCGCGCTGACCGGCGTCGACGTCATATCCTCAGGCGCGATCACGCATTCCGCGCCCAATCTCGATCTAGGGCTCGATTTCCTCGACTGATCAGCGCCGTCTGGACATTCCCGATCGGACCTTCATAATCCAATGAAAACGGGGATGCGGGGGCGTCAAAGCATGTCGAACGAAGCTGAAATCAGCATGCGCGCGGTATCGCGCCGGGAAGCCTTGCTTGGCGGCGCATCGATTGCGCTTGTTGCGGCCCTTCCAGCCGACGCAGCGTTAAATTACAAGAATATTCAAGATCCGAGCGGTTTCGCCAAGAAATACTTTGTCGAAGCGCCAAGCCTCGTTCCAGGCGACATCGAAATCTTCGGCGTACGACTTAACTATCTCGACCTCACCCGCAAGATCGTTGATCAGTATAATGAATTTGTCGCCTTCGTTCGACAATTTGAAGAGCCGTCGAATGCGCCAGTGACGTTCGGCCAGGAAATTCCGCGAACGGGGAGTTCGGTATTAAATGGCATCCTAGCCGCCATAACTCAGGTCAATCCGGTCGCCGGCGTGACAGCGACAATTATCGACATGGACCGGCAGCTCGTCGACATCAATCGCAAACTCGACGACATTAGCCGCAAGATCGACAAAATCTACGACATCATCGCGCGTCTGCGCGAAGACATCAACGAAGACGCCGTCCGCCGCGACATAGCGAAATTGCGAGCGGTTCTGACCACGCAGATCCAGAATTATCGTATTGAAAAGGAAAATTTTGCGCGTCGGGTCGGCGAAGCCGCTGCGCTGGCCGATACGCGAACGAAATCAGCCCAGACGCTCGCCGGCGCCCGCAACCTCAGAAAAAGCGCGCAGAGCCGCGCCGAACGCCGAAAGGCTGATGATGAAATCGCCGCTGCGGAAACAAATCTCCAGCAAGTCACGACGCAGCTCGGAGAGAAGACGGCCGAAGTCGCGGCTTATGCCAAGGATCATTACGAGCCGAGATTGAACGACCTCGCCGTCTCAATCCACGATGCTGCATCGAACCTGATGAATTATACAAAGGACACAGCTGATGCGCCGACCGGGACTGTCGCGGTGAGCATTGCACACGCCGTCAGCATGGTTCGCGCCATTCACGCGGAACTCGGCCGCGACGAGCGGGATCTGCAACCTGTGCTGCAATTGTATCGCAATTGGCGAGACCATGCGAAAAACGTCGACGTCCGGCGGTCAATCGCGAGCGTTTCGGCAATTTTCGTATCCCACCGCGACGCGCATCTTAAGATGGCCGGCGAAACCTGCGTAGGACGCTTCGCGCAGCTGCAGCGCAATACCTATGAGCTCGCCTACGCCGTAATCCGGCGCCGCGGTGCGAACCTTGCCGATACATTCCATCTCGGCGCCTATTTCTGGATTGATGTCTCGCCGGCCGAAGACGGCTCAGGACGGCTGCGCGTCGATCTGGGCCAGCGGCCGGTCGATTCACTCACGGACCATCGAAAATACGCTGCTGAATACGCCAACAAGACCTGCCAGGGCGACGACATCGACACGATTTTCGCGAAAGACTTGAAAGAAGCGCACAAGCTCTATGACCGCCTGGTCAAAAAGCCGATGGTTCGCAGCAAGCTGAAACCGTCTCTAGAATCATTCTATTATTGGCGCGCCCATGCGCTCGCGGCGCAAGACTCCGCGACGGAGGTCAGTTACCTGAAGGGCGTCGGCGATTTGCTTGACAGCAGCATTGACGGTGGAAGGGCCTAAGGCGGCGGTTTCCGCTTTACGGCCGCGGAACGCCACGCCTGTCCCAAGGACGCGCAATCTCGGGCTCGATTTCCTCGACTGATCAGCGCGGGTCGAGCCAGAGGCGGCTCTCGCTGAAATCCGTCGTGATCCGGAACTTGCGCAGCAGCCCGACGCCGACATTCAACGCGCCCGCGCTGTCGGTTTCATCGACCGCCGCTTCAAAGTCATGAAAGGTTTCGCCGGCGATTTCGAGCGTTGCGAGGCGCACAATCGCGCGCTCTACCTCGCCGCCGACGCCGCCGCCCTTTCGCCGTTCGAGCGCCGATAATTCATTCAGCAGTCCCAGCTCTTCCGCAAACGCCTTGCCGATCAAAACGCCGCTTCCATTGCCGAGATCGAAATCGGCGTCCGCCTCAACGCCGTTGACGCGCGCCTTCACGGTCGCAAGGCCCTGCAGGTTCGTCACCTTTAATTCGACGCCGGCGGGCGTCGGCTCGCGAGAGATGACTTCGATGCGCCCTTCTTCAATATCGATCGCCAGACGTTCCCGATCGAATAGCTCGCGTCCCATGATGAAATGAACCGGGCGGCCGACGAGGCGGTTTGAAATGTCGGAAAGATCGAGAACCGCGATCGTGAGACCTTCAAGCCTGACGCCGAGGGCGGCGACCGATATATTCTCGGCGAACGTCACTTCTGCCGAACCGCCCGTTCCTTTCGCCGTATCGGACCCTGCCGTTTCCAGGCCGGTCTCTTCCGCCCACGCCTTGTCCGCGAGGGAAATTTCCGCGCCGCTGTCGAGCAGCGCCTCGACCGGAACGCCCTCAACCGCCGCGTCGACAAACAGACGGTCGCCATAGACCATCAGGTTCTTTTCAGGCGGCGCGGACGCGGAAGCGCAGGCGGAAAGCGCGAGCGAGAAGACGATCGCCAATAGTCGGATCATGGAAGGCCTCATTTTCTTGGCCGAGACGCAAAGCCGTGATCGGAGAATAGCGCAAGGGCGCCCGCCGGCAAACGCGACGAAGCGATTTGCGCGTCGGCCGGACTGTTGCACGCGCGCGCCTGATCTCCTCCCTTGATCCCTCGCCCGCTCCGGCGAATGATCGGCCCGGAAAGCGGGGTGGAATGAGCTGGGAAAAAGAACTCGAAGAGTTGAAACGCCGCCAGGCGCTCGCCGAAAAGATGGGCGGCGCCGACAAGCTCGCGCGCCAGAAAGAGCGCGGCAAGCTGAACGCGCGCGAGCGCATCGACGCGCTCCTCGACGAAGGCTCCTTCCGCGAGATCGGCAAGATCGCGGGGCGCGGGACTTACGCGGCGGACGGAACGCTTGAAGATTTCTCCCCGTCGAATTTCATTTTCGGCCGCGGGCGCATCAGCGGCCGCACCGTCGTTGCGAGCGCCGATGATTTCACCGTCAGGGGCGGCGCCGCCGACGCCGCCATTCACCGCAAATTCGCGATGGCCGAGCAGATGGCGCATGAAATGGGCCTGCCGCTCATCCGCATGATCGACGGCACAGGCGGCGGCGGCTCCGTCAAAATGCTCGAACAGATGGGCTTCACCTATGTGCCCTACGTGCCGGGCTGGGAGCATGTCGTCAAAAATCTCGATACCGTTCCGGTCGTCGCGCTTGCGCTCGGCTCTTGCGCGGGGCTTGGCGCGGCGCGTCTCGTCGCGAGCCATTATTCCGTGATGGTGCGCGGCCTCGCGCAGGTGTTCACCGCAGGACCGAAAGTCGCCGAAGGCATCGGCGAGGCGGCGCTCTCAAACGAGGCGCTCGGCGGCGCCGACATTCATGCGCGCAACGGCGTCATCGACGATGAAGCGGAAACCGAGGAAGAAGCCTTCGCGAAGGCGCGCGCCTTTCTTTCTTACCTCCCCTCATCGATCCATGCGCGCGCGACGCGCACGATCAATCGCGACCCCGTAGAGCGGCGCGATGAAGAATTGCTGTCGATCGTGCCGCGCGACAGGCGGCAAGCCTATTCGATGCGCAAGATCGTCAAATCCGTTTGCGACAAGGACAGCGTTTTCGAAATGGGCGCGCGCTGGGGGCGTTCCGTCATCACCGCCTTCGCGCGGCTTGACGGTTATCCCGTCGCGGTGCTGGCGAGCGATCCGACATTTTTGGGCGGCTCATGGACTGCGGACGCTTCCGACAAGGCGCGGCGCTTCGTCGGGCTCGCCGAGCAATTCCGCCTGCCGGTCGTTCATCTCGTCGACAATCCGGGTTTCATGATCGGGCTTGAGGCGGAAAAGGCGGCGACGATCAGGCGCGGCGTCGACGCGATGAATGCGATCTACAAGGCGACAACGCCATGGTGCTCCGTCATCATCCGCAAGGCGTATGGCGTCGCCGGGGCCGCGATGTCCGATCACACGCGCTTTCAATATCGCTTCGCCTGGCCGTCCGGCGACTGGGGCTCGCTCCCCATGGAGGGCGGCGTCGAAGTCGCCTATAAATCCGATCTCGCGGCGTCCGATAATCCTGCGGCTGACCTTGCGAAAATCAAGGAGCGCCTCGCCGCCGTCACCTCACCCTTCCGCACGGCGGAGCAATTCCTGATCGAGGATATTATAGACCCGCGCGACACGCGGGCCTTGTTGTGCGAGTTTGCGGAGATGGCGGCGCAAACCGAAAATTAGCAATTGCGTGAGTCAATTCGAAAACTCTTCCACTTGCTCCCATAGTCATCTGATGTTGGGATCATCCCCGCATCAAAGTACAGTGCGGGAGTTGTGTTATCTCCTTTGGATTTTCCGATCGAATGCAGCCAAGTGAGATGGCAACTTTTAATCGTGTCGACAACTAGCGCGATATCTAGCCAGTAAACTTCAATTAGCGACTGACGCCGGCGTTCGCTCGGCATAGCCAATAATAGGCGATCTACCCCCTCAATATCCAATTTTCCGACCAATTCCGGGTCTTCAGCCTTACAGGCGAGTGTTCTGTCATTGGTTGTTCGTAATCGAAATGACTCGCCGCACTCTAGGTCATAAATTTGGCTTTTTCGGTCGCGTCGCTTGAAATTATTGCCTTGCGATTTGAGGAGATCGAGAGCTGCGGCTCGTAGTTCATCCGTCGAATACATCAATTTTCTACCACAAATTCAGGCGTGCCGCTTCTATGTTCGCACTAACCGCCCCACACCTCTCCAAACAACCGCAGAAAATTCCCGCCCATGATTTTCTCGATGCGCGCGTCGGAATGACCGCGCGATGAAAGCATCAGGCTGAGCTTTTCAAACTGTCCGGGACCGGTGAGGTCGCGCGGTATCGTCGTGATGTCGGGGTCTTCATTCGGCGCGCCGACGCCGAGTTTCTTGCGGTTCTCGATGTCCTTGCGATGGTCTTCCAGATAGGCGGCCATGTCGTCGATCGCGGTGACGGAATTGTCGGTGCCGATGCCGACATGATCCTCGCCCATGACATTCACCGCATGTTCGATATGCGCGATAATATCGGCGGCCATGTGCTGACGCCCGGGCGTCAGATACGGCATGAAGTAAATTCCCGCGACGCCGCCTTTGTCGGCAAGCGCTTTCAGTTCCGCATCGCCGCGATTGCGCGGATGGGGCGCCAGCGCCGCACAGCCCGTATGCGTGATCGCGATCGGCGCCGTAGACGCGGCGAGCGCGTCCATCGTCGTCTTCTCGCCGCCATGGGAAAGATCGACGAGAAGTTTCTGCGCGTTCAGCGCCGCGACAAGCTCGCGCCCGAAATCGGTGAGGCCGGCGTTTTCCTCGACAAGCGCGCCATCGCCGGTCGTCGTCCTCAGATTATAGGTGAGTTGAACGACGCGCACGCCGAGATCAGAGAAAAGCCGCGTGCGCGAGGCGTCTTTTCCGAACATTTCCGTATTCTGGAAGCCGAAGATGAGGCCGACCTTACCGGCGTCATGCGCGGCGCGGATATCCGCCGCCGTGCGGATGAGCGCGAGCGCGTCGGGCCGCAACCGGATCGCTTCGGCCCACCATGAAAGATCGTCGACCGTATCCGCGAAGGGATCGCCCTCGCCGAACACGTGAGCCAAAGTCAGGTTGATCGCTGCGAGATTGGCCTTGCCTGCGTCCGCAATCGGGCGCGGATCGAGAAAATGCGCGGCGATTTCCTTTTCGCCGAACGCGCCGCCATTCGGATTGCCGAGCCCGCCGAGCGCATTGATGACGAAGGGGCGTTTTTTCTTTCTCGCGTATGCCGGCGCAGCCGCGAGCGCCCCCGTCATGGCGGCGCCCGCGATGAGCATCCGGCGGTCAATTCGAGTTTCAGTCATTTCGGCTCTTCCCGTTTGCGGCGGCGATCACGGCCGCTTTTCTGAAAACCGTTGGCAGGCGCGCTTCGTCCGGCGCGATCCAACGCTGATTTGCGATCAGCCTGAAGGATTTCGGCGCCGGCGCCGTCATCACGTCAAGCTCAAGATGAAAATGCGTGAAGGTGTGGCGAATGGTGCCGACATAGAGCCACTTCTTTCTCCCCTCTCCCGCTCGCGGGAGAGGGGCCGGGGGTGAGGACGACACATGTTGATTCCCCTCACCCCTAACCCCTCTCCCGCGAGCAGGAGGGGGGGACATTGTCCACTCGCTGCACGGCAGGCCGAGCATGCCGCCGAGCAAACCCTTTTCCGGCCGACGCTCGAACAGCATTTCGCCCGCCGCATTGAAAAGCGCATAGGCGACGCCGCGGCGCGTCGGCTTTTCGGTCTTTCTCGCCTTTCGCGGCAGGTCTTCCGCGACGCCTTTCGCGCGCGCGACGCATTGCGCGGCGAGCGGACATAAAAGGCATTTCGGACCCCGCGGCGTGCAGACGATTGCGCCGAGATCCATCAGCGCCTGCGCGAAATCGCCGGACCGCCTCGTTGGCCAATGGGCGCCGATCGCTTCTTTCAGTTCGCCTTTCGCTTTCGGCAGCGGCGTTTCGATCGCAAACAGACGAGACGCGACGCGCTCAATATTGCCGTCGACGACGATTGCCGGTTCATCAAACGCGATCGCGGCGATCGCCGCCGCGGTGTAGGCGCCGACGCCCGGCAGCGCGCGCAATTCATCCTCGCTGCTTGGAAAGGCGCCCGCCTTCGCGACCACGCACGCGCATTTCCACAGATTGCGCGCCCTTGCGTAATAGCCGAGCCCCGCCCACTCGCTTAAAATATCGTCGAGCGGCGCGGCCGCCATCGCATCAACGCTCGGCCAGCGGCGAACGAAATCCTCAAAGCGCGGGCGCACCGTCGCGACGGTCGTCTGCTGCAGCATGATTTCCGAAAGCCAGACCCGATAGGGATCGGGCCGTTCGCCGGCCTTGCGCGCCGCCGGCCCGACCCGCCAGGGAAGGACGCGCGCATTCGCGTCGTACCATTTCAACAGGGCCTTCGGGATCGCGGACATGCCTTGCCGCTTATGCTATGCTTAGCGGCGATGAAATCCCCCAGGCCGCCGCAAAGACCCTTGTTGAGAGACGCCAGCCCGCCGCCGGCGACGCGCGCCGCGCGGGGCGCCGCGCCCGTCTTCGCGCGATTTTCCGCCGGGATCGTCGAAGATCTCGCCCGCAAGACCCGTTACGTCGCCCCGGACCTCATCGCCCGCTGGGCGGACCTCGCGGGACCTGAACTCTCCCGCCTATG
>JAGRED010000169.1 GCA_020446725.1 Parvularculaceae bacterium
AGTTCGCCGCCACGTCGCAGCCGCCGAGCGTCACGGTCGTCGAGCCCGATACGCTGACCGCATCGGACGCTGTCGGCGCAAGCGCCAGGATTCAGGCGGGCCGCCCGTTCTGGATTCTGGCGACCGCCGCGGAAACGATGCTGATCGAATTCGAACCGCGCGCGAAATAGCGCGTGAAATTGCGTTTAACCGTTTCGGTCAGGATGACGTTGACATATTCATTGTCGCCGTTCGGATCGACCATCGTGCCGGGGTTTTGAGAATCCGGCACGAGCGGCGCGGATGATGGCGGGTGCTCGATTTGCAAACCGGTTGAGCCGCCGGTGTAGCCGCTCTCGGTCGCCACTTCGAGCGCGGCTGCGTCAAGCGCCGATCCTGATTTGCCGGATCTGATCTGCGTGCCGGCCGCATAGGCGGAAATGTCCGCGGCGTTCTGTATGCGTCGCTTCATCAATTCCCAGCCGCCGACTTCCGCGCCGAAGGCGAGGCCGCCGATGATGACCGGCGTCATCAGCGCCATGATGATGGCGGCGCCGCCATAGACGTCCTCAAGATAGGCCGCGCCGTTTTTGAATCTGGTTTTCAGCTTGATCAACGACATAGGAGCACCCACATGTTCCCTCATCATCGCCAACCGCAATGAATGCCGGCGGCGATAGAAACGTCTGTCGACTGTGTGACTAAATTATTGACAGGCGGTGCGCGCCGTCCATCAAATGTGATGAAAAATATTCCGATTACTGATTAACAGCGGCGCTGATCATATTAACCTAAATGGAAAATTAGCGGCCGAGTTTCTCGATGATCAGGCTGTCATTCGTATAAACGCATATCGAGGCTGCGATCGCCATGGCGCGACGGACGATCGCTTCCGCGTCAAGATCTGTTTCTTCATGGAGCGCGATCGCGGCGGCGCGGGCGAAATCGCCGCCCGATCCGATCGCGGCGATGCCGCGCGCGGGCTCGATGACGTCGCCCGCGCCGGTGAGGGTCAGCGTCGTCTGCTCATCGGCGACGATCATCATCGCCTCAAGGCGCCGCAGATATCGATCCGTGCGCCAGTCCTTGGCGAGTTCGACCGCGGCGCGGGTGAGGTTCGATGGGTGTTGCTCAAGCTTTCCCTCAAGGCGTTCGATGAGCGTGAAGGCGTCAGCGGTCGCGCCGGCGAAGCCCGCGATGACGCGTCCGCCGGCGAGACGGCGCACCTTGCGCGCATCGCCTTTGACGATCGTCTGGCCGAGGCTGACCTGGCCGTCGCCGCCGATGGCGACGAGGCCGCCGCGCCGGACGCTCAAGATCGTAGTCGCATGCATGGCATCGCTCATGCCGGGTTCTTCGCCCGGCGGGCGGCGAAGATCAATCCGCGGCAAGCGTCAGGGCGCATGAAATTCCCGCCCTCTCATCGCCGTCGCGGCGCCGCGCGCTTGACGCCGTTAACCATGCCGCGCGACAAACAGCGGCGCTGGGAGCAGATCAACGCGAAGGGGCTTTAATGAAACTGGTTGTCTCTTTGGGCGCGGCGGCCGCTGCGCTTTCCGCAACCGCATTCGCCGGCGAGATGGCCGACGCTTGCGTTGCGCGTCTTGAAGCGGAAGGGCGCGATACGTCGGGCTGCAGCTGTCTTGAAGACGCGATCGCCGGCGATTCGGCGCTCGAAGCGGAATTCCTCGAGCTTGGCGAGATCGATGATCCGGCCGAACGCTATGACGCGGCTTCCGATGACGCGAAAGCGGCGATGGACGCCTGCACGCGCTGACAATTCAAAAAGATCAAAAAAGGGAAATGGAAACCATGCTGAAAATTCTCTCCGCCGCCATGATCGCTTCGGCGACGATCCTCGTTCCGGCTTTCGCCAATGAGACCGCTGATTCCTGCCGCGCCTATGTCTCCGAGAATGGCGGCGACGCCTCGGGCTGCGATTGCCTCGGCGAGGCGGCCGACGGCGATGCCGATCTCGCCGACGCGCTTGCGGCGATCGAAACGCCGGACGATCTCGAAGCGGCCGATGATGCGACGAAAGAGGCGATCGCCGCCTGTTTCCCCGACGCCTGATCGACCCGGTCGCAAATTGACGGATGCAACGGCGCTTCTTTGTGAAGCGCCGTTTTGCGTTTCGCTGCTGATCAGCCGGTATGGCCGACTGACATCGGTGAGTTTTTCGCGCTTATGGGGAACGCCGCGGCGCCGCTTCGCCCGGCTGGGGTAGGGCCGGTCAAATCGCTGATTTTGTGGCGTATTTTTTACGGTCTGACGCCGCCTTTTCCCCGCCGCGCGCATGACAGGCGATGATTTATGGCGCAGGTCTTGCGGTCGGCGGAGGGCCGATCCGGTAGACGATTGCGGGGACGGGCGCCGATGGCGCGGGCGAAAACCGAGTTTGAGTTGAAGCTGGTAGGGCCGGCGAGCGATGTCGCGGCCGTTCGGCGCCTCGCCTGGCTTGAAGAATGCGCGGCCGGCCCGGACGAATGGGAACGGCTCGATTCCACCTATTACGACAGCGCGGATTGGCGGCTCGCCAGCGCCGGCTTATCATTGCGTATACGGAACGACCCTGCCGGTAAAATGCTTACGGCCAAGTTCCTCAGGCGCGGCGAAAGTCCGGTCGCGCGCCTTGAAACCGAGCGGCTGATCGAGGAAAGCGCGCCTGGTTTCGTTACAGGCGTCGCTGAAATCGACCAGCTGATCGGTGCGGCGCCGGACGATCTCAACCCTTGCGCGCGCACTGTCACGGACCGCTGGCATCGTCGCTTCGTGACCGGGGGCGCGCTCGTCGAACTGTCGGCCGAAATCGGCCGCGCAGAGCGGTTTCATCCCGACCGCGCCGTCTCGCCGATCGCCGAAATCGAAATCGAACTCATCAAGGGCGACGCAGCGGCGGTTTTTTC
Source organism: Parvularculaceae bacterium (assembly GCA_020446725.1). Lineage (GTDB taxonomy): Bacteria > Pseudomonadota > Alphaproteobacteria > Caulobacterales > Parvularculaceae > Amphiplicatus. Next base: position 2,886 of record JAGRED010000169.1, read on the forward strand.
GCTGGCGCGCCGGCTGATAGAAACCTTCGGCGGCCGGCTGAGGGTCGGCGTCGAGACGAAGTTCGACCGCGCGCTCGGTTCGGCGCGCCGCGAGGCGAAGACCGGCAAGATCGCGATCGCGCCAGACGCGAGCGCGGGCGACCTTCTCGCCGCGGCGATCGCCCAGATCGCCCGCCGCGCGGTTGAAAGCGGCGAAGCCGCGCTTGCGACGCATGACGGCGAGGCGACGCGGCGTCTGCGCGTTTCATTGCGCCGGTTTCGTGCGCTTGAACGCGTCTTCCGGCGCACCCTTGAGAGCGAAGAGATAAGAGATCTTGCGCTGCGCGCGCGCGATTGGGGACGGATGATCGGCGAGGTTCGCGATCTTGACGTCTTTATCGATACCAGCCTGCCGCTGGCGGATGATCCGGCGCTGCGCGCGCGGGTCGAAGCGCGCCTTGCGGAAAAATGGTCGGATGTCGGCGTGACGCTCGGCTCGACCGGATTTGCGCTTTTCCTGCTCGACTTGCTCGACGCGGCGCATCTTGAACGCTGGCGCCTGGCGCCCTCGTCCCGGCTCTCAATGAGTATAACTCAGTATGCGGAAGAAACGCTCGATCGACGCTGGCGGCGGCTCGACGCGGCGGGGAAGGGGGCGGACTTCGCCATTCCCGAAACGCTTCACGCACTGCGCATCGAGCTGAAGAAATTCCGCTATGCGGCGCAGTTTTTCCGCAATCTTTATCCGAAGGATCGGCGGGCGGAATTCTTTGCGGCGATGAGCGCCCTTCAGGATGCGTTCGGCGCCATCAATGACGCCGTCGTCGCGCAGACGATTGCGGATGAAGCGGCGGTCGGGGGCGGCGCAGGCGCGGCCCGCGCGGCCGGCTTCATCGCCGGCTATCGAAGCGCGCAGTCAGGCGCGGCGGCCGCAGGGGTTGAAACGCACTGGATGACGTTCGTCGCCATGACGCCGTTCTGGCGCATGGACGCGGTCAGCGACCAGCCTTGATCCGTTCAAGGAACGCCGCATAGCGCACGCGCGAATCGCGATCCGCCTCTTCTGAATAGAGATAGGCGTAATCGCCGCCAAGATTGCCGGCGTCGTCAAATGCGTGATCCGCTTGCGGATAATAGACAAGCTCAAGCGATGTTCCCTTGCGCTTGATCGCGTCCAGCATCCCCCGGCACGCGTCGGCGTCGACAATCGAATCCTCGCCCGCGATGAATGCGATCGCTTCGGCCTTTGTCCGCCAGCGCAATAAACGCGACCAGCTTCCCGCGCCGCAATAGGGATAGAACAAAATGACGCCGGCGGGGTCGACGGGCGCCGCCTCGCCTTTAAGCGCGGGCGGCGCGCGATGCGCGCCGGAGAGTGCGAGATAGTCCATTAACGACCAGGCGCCGTGCGACCAGCCCGCGACGATGAGGCGGTCCGGATCGATATCGCTTCGCGCCCGGACGATCGACAGGGCGGCGGCGATGTCGGCGGCGCGCTCCTGCCCGATCAGTTTCTTGCCCGAGCAGACTTTCGCCAGCATCGCGTCGCGGTCAAATCCGCGCGGCGCGCCGCTGTCGACGGCGAGCACCCGAAAGCCGGCTTGCGTCGCGATCTTCGCCCATCCGTCCATGAAGGCGGGCTTATATCCGGCGCAGCCGTGGAACTGGACGATGGTCGGAAAGGGCGCGGCGCCGGTCTCCGGCGCATAGACATGGATATAGGGCTCGATGAAAGCCGCCTGTTCGGCGAGCGTGCGTTTTTCAATCTGCGATCCGAGATAGGAAAGAACGATCCTTTCACGGAACGCCCATGCGCCGCCGGCGAGGAGAGCGATCACGAGGGCCGCCGCCGCAAGGATGTGCCGGCGTTTCACAAAAGCCCGGCCTTCTCAGCGAGGCTGCGAAGGTCGGCCTGCGGGCGCGCGCCGAAATGGCTGATCACTTCGGCCGCCGCGAGCGCGCCGAGCGCGCCCGACGTCTCAAGGCTCAAATCGCGCGCCAGACCGAAAAGCAGCCCCGCGGCGTAAGCATCGCCGGCGCCTGTCGTGTCGACGAGCTTTTCGGGCTTCTTCGCGGCAACGCGGACGGGCGCGCCGCCGCGCGGCACGAGCAGCGATCCGCGCTCCGACATGGTGACGGCGGTCAGCGGGCAAAGCGCGCGCGCTCTTTCCGCCATGATTTCGAGGTCGTCCGTTTCGAATAGGGTCTGCGCCTCATGCTCATTGGCGAGCAGGATGTCGACATGCTCGCCGATAAATGAGACGAGCGCGTCATGCTGGCGGTCGACAAGCCCCGCATCGGAGAGCGTCAGCGCCGCGCGTTTGCCCGCCGCTTTGGCGAAGTCGCACGCCTTGACGAAAGCGTTCCGCGCGACGGGCTGGTCGAATAGATAGCCTTCGAAAAAGGTGATGGCGCTCGATGAGATCAGCGGTTTCTCAATGTCGTATTCCGACACGAAGCCGGCGGCGCCGAGATAGGTCGTCATCGATCGCTGCGCGTCGGGCGTCACATTGACGAGGCAGCGGGCGGTGCCGGGTCCCTTTTCGAGCGGCGCCGTGTCGAACTGAACGCCCATCGATCTGAGATCGTGGCGGAAAATGTCGCCGAGATTGTCCTTCGCGACCTTGCCGACAAAGCCGGCGCGTCCGCCGAGCGAGGCGATGCAGGCGATCGAGTTCGCGGCCGATCCGCCGGAAACCTCAACCCCCGGGGCCATCCCGCCGTAAATCGTCTTCGCTTGATCCTCGTCGATGAGGATCATGCCGCCCTTCGGAATCGAATGCGAAGCGAGAAAGGCGTCATCCGCCTGTGCGAGAACGTCGACGATGGCGTTGCCGACGCCGACAACGTCTAGTGAATTCATTTATCCGGCCCCTGAAATCTGTTCGCCCGGCTTATACGGATGGAGGCCCGGTCCGACAAGGCGCGCGGGATGTGATGGCTGATTAGCCTTGATGCCGGTTGGAAATCGTCAATACTGGCGCGTGATCAAAGCGGCCCGGCGGGAGGGGCGATGACCGTCAGCATTTTTCTTGACGTCGATAAGACGCTCACGATCAAGCATATCCAGGCCTATTACGCCGATGCGCTCGGTTGTCAGGCTGAATATGACGCGATCGAGGCGGACTTTCAAAACAAGGCCATATCCTCGCGCGAATTCGGCATGAAGATCATCGATCTCTACGCCAGCAAGGGGCTCAATCAGAACCGCGCTCGCGAGATCGCAAAATCCGTTCAGTTGCAGCCGTGGACGGATGAATTGCTGAGGCTCGACGCCAAGATCTTCCTTGTTTCAACCGGGCCGAATTACTACATCGACCAGCTTGCACAAGAATACAGAATTCCAAGAGACCATGTGCTGTGCACGAATTATTTTTTCGAAGGGACCGGCGGCGCCATCAGCCGCTGCGATCCCTGCGACGAGATCCAGAAAGCGGACTGGGTGAAAAGCAAGATAAGGGAAAACCGCCACAACTATTCGATCGGTGTCGGCGACAGCCCGCTGCTCGATGGGCCGTTCATCGCCTCTTGCTCGATCGGCTTCCTGATCGAACCGTCGGATTCGCATTTTTTCGCCCCGCATTTCCAGGCGATCATCAGGCACGCGAAGACGATGATTTCACTTGTCGAAACGCTTTCCGGCGATAAGGATCACGCGCCGGTTCATCTTGAAGAAGTTCCGATTTCGAAACTTTACAAGCGCCTCACACTCGGTTCATGGGGAATTGTGATTACGGTGATCGCGGGCGCTTTCGCGCTCGGCGTCAAATTCGACGATCTGATGACCGGGCTGCAGGCGTTCGGCGCGCGCTAGCGCCTTTTGGAAATGGCAGGCGAAAGCGATGGGAAGCAATCGGATTTACAGGGCCTTCGCGGCGATGAGCGTGCTCATTGCAGCGAGCGCCTGCGCGACGGCATCCGCGCCGTCGGCGTCCGGCAAGGCGGGAGCGCACAATGCGGCGGGCGAGCCGGCGTTCATCTTGGCGGATCTTGCTGATAAATCCGCGGATGAAATCGACGGCGTTCTCGGCGCCCCCGACCTCGTGCGCGTCGAGGGGGCGGGGGAATTTCGCCGCTATGCGCTCGCGGACTGCGCGCTCATCATCATTCTTTATCCGGACGATGCCGGCGTGAAACGCGCAAGGCGCCTTGAGGCCGGCGCGCTCACGAGCGGCGCCGAAAAGCCCGATCTCGATCGTTGCCTCGCGCGCGGGAAAGCGGAAGGTTAACTCGCGCGGCTTGCCGATTGCGCCTCGGATTTATCGACGCGCGATTGGCGAAGCCATTCCAGCGCCGATGCGACGACCGCGACAAGACCGAGCGCCGCCGTCAAATAGAAAACATAGGCGTAACCGCGTTGCTCGATGAGTTCGCCGAGCGCGCCGCGGCCCAGCGAGCCGAGCAGGAAGGTCAGCGACGCCAGCAACGCATATTGAACCGCGGCGTAGCGCTTGTTCACGATCGAAGACAGGTAGACGACATTCGCCGCGCTCGCGAAACCGACGGCGATGTTTTCCGCTGAGATAACCAGCATCAATTGCGCCAGCGCATTATTCATTGTCACGTCAAGGTGAAGGTAATTGGCGAGCGGCTGAACAAAGCCGAACAGCGAATAAAGATGCAGGGCGGACATGAAGGCATCGGCGCCGGCGCCGCCATTGGCGAGATCGGCGAATAAAAGGTTTGTCGCAGCGGCGAGAACGGCTCCGAAAAACAGGCAGGGCATTCGCCCTATGCGAAGGATCGCGACGCCGCCGACGCCGATGCCGACGAACGTCATCAATACGCCGAGCAGTTTCGATGCGATCGCCACTTCGTCAAGCGTGTGCCCGAGCGCGCCGTAGTCCGCGCCGAGATAAAAAGGATAGGCGAAAGCGCCCCACACGAGATCGGCGAAGCGATAGCTGAGGACGAGGATCAGGACGAGAACGGCGGCAAGCTTCAGTCGCGCAACGATATCAATCATCGGCTCAAGGACCGACCCGTACAGGGCGTCGAGCGCGCCCTGTCCCGGCCAGGCCGTTTTTTCCGCGCCGGGCTTCAGTTTCAGGGCCATTCCCGTCTGGGCGATCATCTGCGAAATATCGCTGCGCCAGTTCAACATCGCCGCTGCGGCGACGGGCGCGATAATCGCCGCAATAACGATGAGCGGGCCTGTATGCAGCGTAAACTGCCGCGCATTCGCTTCGCCGGGCGCGCTCAGCGCATACGCCATGAAACCGAACAGGGCGGCGAAAGACCACGCCCATCCGGCGAGCACGGGCGCGAGCGCCATATTGCGCCATAGGGGCGACGGCGCATTCGTCAGTCCCTTCGTCCTTTCGGCGGACTGACTGTCCTGGGCGATGAAGACGCCCGAAATCGAAAGCGCCATCAGCGCGGTGAGCACCTCGAATGTATGGTTCCACCCGATGCGCGCCGCGATAATGAGGGCGCCTGCGCCGCCAAGAATGACCGCCGTGCGATATCCGAGCTGAACAACGGCCGACAAAAGATCGACCGTCACCTCTTCATCGGCGACTTCAATGCGCCAGGCGTCAATGAGAACGTCTTGAGAGGCGGATGCGAATGTCGCCACGATCGCGGCGAGCGCGATCCAGCCGATCCCTGTTTGCGGATTGACGGTCGAGATCGTGAAGAGCGCGGAAATGATGACCAGCTGAAGCAGCAAGATGACGCCCCGTCGCTGCCCCATATTGAAGATCGGCGGCGCCGGCGCGCGATCGACCGCCGGAGACCAGAGAAACTTGAAAGAATAGATGATGATGATCCAGGAAAAAACGCCGATCGTCGCGACCGAAACTTTTTCTTCCGTGAACCATGCATTCAGCGTTCCGGTGATGAGCACATAGGGAAGCCCCGACGCGAAGCCGAGCAGAAACATGGCGCCGCTCTTGCGGCGGCCAAGCGCCTTAACAAGATCGCCCCAACCGTATTTTTTCCCTGCACTCATTCTTGCGCTCGCTTTCGCCTGAAGCTTGCGAGCTTACCGGCGTTCGCGGCGAGAAGAAGGCCCTCAAGTCCGGGATGCCGCTCAGGATGCGGCGTCGAGCGTGTTCGTCCCGCCGGCCCATTTGGCGAGCATGGCGGTCAGATCGTCCGGTTCGAAGGGTTTCGAGAGGAAGTCGTTCATGCCCGCCGCCATGCATTTCTGCCGGTCGGACGGCATGGCGTTCGCCGTCAGCGCGATGATCGGCAGCAGCGCCGGCGCGCCGTCCAGCGCGCGGATGCGCCGGCTCGCTTCGAGACCGTCGAGAACCGGCATGTGCATGTCCATGAAGACGATGTCGTAATCGGACGCCTGGACGGCGGCGATCGCCTCTTCGCCGTTCTGGGCGACGTCGACTTTGTGGCCGCTGCGGCGGATCAGCGTCGTCGCGAGCACGGCGTTGATCTGATTGTCCTCCGCAAGAAGGATCTTCAGCGACCGGTCGAGAACCGGATGACGCGGCTTTTCGCGTCCTGCGACATTGAGGGTTTCGACTGCGCGGCCGCCGCGCGCGATTTCGCGCATCAGCGTCGCCTGGCGCACCGGCTTGATCAGATAGCCGTCAAACCCGGCGCTGCGCAGCTCGTCAATGGCGCCGCGCTCATTCGGCGCAAGAAGGACGAGCGAGCGCCACGCCGCGTCGAGCGCGTCGGCGATCGCATCATCGACAAGATTGCGGTCGCACAAAAGCAGCGCGCCCGGATTTTCCTTCAGCGCGAAGGCGGCGTCGCGCGCGTCGTCGACAAAGCGCGCTTCGGCGACGCCGAATGACTGAAGCTGCAGGCGCAGAATGCGGCCAAGGATCGGCGACCGCGTCGCAACGACGATCGGCGGCGCGTCAACGCGCGCGGGGTTTGTCTTCGCTGCGGCGGGGCCGGCGCCGACATGAAAAGTGAAAATGCTGCCCATGCCGAGCTTGCTCTTGAACGAAATGTCGCCGCCCATCGCGCGTGCAAGACGCCGCGAAATGGCGAGGCCGAGGCCGGTTCCCTGCGCGCGGCGTCCGGCGTCGGTGTCGACCTGCATGAATTTTTCAAAAACCGCATTTTGCGAGTCTCGCGCGATCCCGACGCCGGTGTCCCGAACCGAACCGACGAGGCGCAGGCCGTCCGCGGCGGTTTCGGCATGGAGTTCAAGCGCGACGCCGCCCTCGCGCGTGAATTTGACCGCGTTGCTGGCGAGGTTGAGCAGGATCTGGCGGACGCGCGCCTCATCGCCGACGACGCGGCGCGGCGTTGTCGGATCGACGAAGCTCGCGATCTCGATCGATTTCTCGGCTGCGTGCGGCGACAGGATTTCCGTCACGCTCTGCACAAGCGCGTAGGGATCGTACGGCGCGGATTCAAATTCAAGCTTGCCGGCGTCGAGTTTTGAAAAATCGAGAATGTCGTTCGTCAGCGCGAGAAGGCTGGCGCCCGACTGTCGGACCGCCTCGACATAGGCGCGCTGGCTCGGCGTCAGTTCCGTATCGAGCAAAAGCGCCGACATGCCGAGAATGCCGTTCAGCGGCGTGCGCATTTCGTGGCTGATGGTCGCGATGAACTGGATGCGTCCTTCCGCGCCTTCCTCCTTCGGCGGCGGGGGGGCGTCATCGTTCGCGAACGGCTCCTCCGCAACGGGCGAGCGCTCGGCGCGCGCGAGACCCGCATAGAGCCTCTCGCCGGTCGGCAATATCTCAAGGCGCCAGTCAACGATTGTCGCTTCCCCGCCTGCGCGTTTCGCCTCGGTCCGGAAGCGTTTGACGCTGTCGGGCGGCGCGTCGCCGCAAGGCGCGAAAACGCGCGCATGCCAGTCGGCCGCCGGAGCGCCGAAGAATGTCGCGAAATTACGGTTGACGAAACGGATGGCGTTATCGCCGTCGCAGAGGACGATCAGTTCGCCGGGACGCCCGCCCGGAATGTCGCCTTTCAAAGCCCCGTCCGTTGAAGGCGAATTCATGCAGCGCCGCTCCCCTCACCAAGGTCGAGGGGAATTCTTTGCAATTGCAGTTGAAAAATTAGTTAGGCGGATTGGTTAACCGGCATTGCGGTTAACCGGTCGTTTGCGCGATCGGCGAGATTGTCGACAACGGCGCGGGCGCGCCGTCGCGACGACGATAACTCACCGCCTCGGCGATGTGGCGACGGCGAACGGCGTCTGTTCCTTCAAGATCGGCGAGCGTTCGGGCGACGCGCAGGATGCGATGATAGCCGCGCGCGGAAAAGCCGAGCGTCTCCGCCGCGCGGGTGAGAAGCGCCGCCCCTTCCGCGTCCGGCGCGGCGATGCGTTCAAGCGCGGAATCGGGAAGCGACGCGTTGACGCTCGCGCCTTCGCCCTCGCGCGCCGCGCGTTCGTTCTGAACGGCGCGCGCCGCCGCGATGCGCGCCGCGACGATTGCGGAAGACTCGCCAGCCGCCGGCGCGGCGAGATCTGACGGCATGACGGGCGCAAGCTCGATCGCGATATCCATCCGGTCGAGCATCGGGCCGGAAACCCGCGCCTGATAAGCCGACTCGCAATTCGGTCCTCGTCCGCAGGCGCGCCCGCTCGCCTTGCCGTGCCCGCAGCGGCAGGGGTTCATCGCGGCGACAAGCTGGAACCGCGCCGGGTAGCGGACGTGATAATTGGCGCGCGCGATCAGGACGTCGCCGGTCTCCATCGGCTGGCGGAGACTGTCGAGAACCTGCGGCGCAAACTCCGGAAGCTCATCGAGAAAGAGCACGCCGTGATGCGCGAGCGAGGCTTCGCCGGGTTTCGCCCGCATGCCGCCGCCGACCATCGCGGCCATCGATGCGGAATGATGCGGCGCGCGAAACGGCCGCGCGCGCGTCAGCCGTCCGCCCTCAAGCAGGCCGGCCATCGACTGCACCATCGAAATTTCCAGCATCTCTTCCGGCGTCAGCGGCGGCAGAAGACCCGGCAGGCGTTTGGCCAGCATCGATTTTCCCGCGCCCGGCGGGCCGATCATCAAGAGATTGTGGCCGCCGGCCGCCGCCGCTTCGAGCGCGCGTTTGGCGCTTTCCTGGCCTTTGACATCCTTGAGGTCCGGCGCGGCGATCTGCATTTCCACGGCGCCGGGGCTCGGCGGGCTCAGAACCTGCGCGCCTTTGAAATGATTGACGAGCTGGATGAGGCTTTTCGGCGCGAGGATGCTGATATCGGCGCCCGCCCAGGCGGCTTCAGGTCCGCAGGCGGCCGGACAGATAAGGCCGAGCCCGCGCGCATTCGCGGCGATCGCCGCGGGAAGCGCGCCGGCGACGGACGCAATCGATCCGTCAAGACCAAGCTCGCCGATAACCGCGAAGCCGTCAGCCGCATCGCGCGGACAGGCGCCCACCTCGATCAGCAGGCCGAGCGCGATCGCAAGGTCGAAATGGCCGCCTTCCTTGGGAAGGTCCGCCGGCGCCAGGTTGACGGTCACGCGCTTGGGCGGAAGGCCGAGCCCGATTGCGCAAAGCGCCGACTGAACGCGCTCGCGCGCTTCGGAAATCGCCTTGTCGGGCAGGCCGACGATCGCGAAGTGATTGGCCCCGCCGGCGATCTGCACCTGGACGGTAACGGCGCGCGCCTCGACGCCATGAAAAGCGAATGTCGTCAGCTGTGCGACCATCAGGCTCTCCCCCGCAGCAATCGCTGCGGATTGGACCTTGCCTTAGTCGATGGAACATATCAAGAACAAAATCATGCGAAAGGTTAAGGCCGCAACCGATGATTCGCCTTGCTGGCGCTCGCGCAATCGGCGAACAACACACCGATCGATCGCCCGTCGCAGAGCGGTCATATTTTTTGATTGCTGCTCGTAGATTATGAAAATCAGACTTCTTTTTGCCCCCGAAAATACCGGGATGGCCGAGCGTATCGCCGCCGCCCTCGCTGAGGCCGGCTATGACCGCGCGCACGATGACGAGCCGGCCGCCGCCGCTTTCGTCATCTGGTCGCCATCCGCTGCGCGTTCGCCGGAAATTCTCGCGGCCTCGCGCGCTGCGCTTGCGCGACGGGTGCTGGTGCCGGTCGCTGTCGGCAAGGCCCCGCCGCCGTCGAGTTTTGAACATCTCTGGCCGATCGATCTGGCGGGATGGAGCGGCTCAAGCAGCGATGCGCGCTGGAAGTTCGTTCTGGATGAAGTCGAACTGGCGGTTCGGCGCGGCGTGCGATTGCCGGCAGGGTCTGCGGCGAGCGCGACGCCGCCATCCGCGTCAGACGTTTTTATCGACGGCGCCGATGAGCCGGGCGCCTTTCCCGATGCGCCGATCCCCGCCGGCGTGCGGCCGCCGCCGACCGCGCGCGTGCCGCGCGCGGCGATGTTCGGCGCAGCAGCCGCCATCGCGCTTGTGACGGGCGGCGTCGTGATCGCCGTCGCGGCGTCGACGCAAAAGACGCAGGAGGCGCGCGTCGAGACGCAGCCGCCCGTTATCGCCTTCGTCAATCCGAAAGAGCCGGATACGGATGAATTCGCGGCTTCCGCGCCTGCGCCGGAAGAGCCGCGCGAGATCGTGACCGCCTCGCTTGAATCGGCCGGCGTGCTGCGCGACGTCGAGACATCGGCGAACGTTGATGCCGCGCCCGAGACCGAATTCGCGGCGGCCGTCGGTGAAGCGGGTGACGCAAGCGCCGATGCCCCGGCGGCGGAGTCTGCCGAAGACGTCGCCGAGCAGTTCGCCGCGGCGTCTTCGGCGCTGCAAATTGAAGGCGCCGTTGCACTAACGGATCTTCCGCATTCTGATGAAGGCGCAGGCGCCGCGACGATGATCGCGGCCGCGCCGGCCGATGAAGCCTTGATTGAACAGCCGCTGACGGCGCCGGAAATGGTCGCCGAAGGCGACGGCGACCGGATCGCGGAACTCGCGTGGACGGCTACGGGCGAAGCCGCCGCCGAACTCGCTTCGGCGCCTGTCGAACAACCGGTTGAAGCGCCCGGCGCTGAAGAAGAGCCGGCGTCCTACGGACGTTACCTGCGCGATTGTCTCGATTGTCCCGACCTTGCGGAGATTGATGCGGGCGTGCTTGAGCCGGAACCGAACGGCGATCTTGCGGTGCCGCTCATGCTGCGCGGCCCGATCGCCGTAGCGGTGACAGAGACGACGTATGACGACTGGCAGAAATGCGTGAATGACGGCGCCTGTCCTTCCCTGTCGGACAGCGGCTGGGGACGCGGCAAGCGGCCCGTCGTCAATGTCACCTATGCGGAAGCGGAAGGCTATGCGAACTGGCTCGCCGCGAAGACCGGCCAGCCCTATCGTCTGCCGACGGAAACGGAATGGGAATACGCCGCGCGCGCCGGTTCGCTGGACGCGTATTCCTTCGGTACGGCGATCGTCGCGACGATGGCGAATTTCACCGCGCCGGGCGGCGCGCGCGGGCGGACGCTTCCTGCGGGGAATTTCGCGCCCAATCGCTTCGGTCTCTACGATATGCATGGGAACGCCGCAGAATGGACGGCTGACTGCTGGACCGGCGGGGAAGGGACGACGCTTGTCGGCTCTTTCTGCTCGGCGCGCGTCATCAAGGGCGGCGCCTGGGACAGCGCCGGCGAAGACGTGCGCGCCTCGGCGCGCAATGGCGGTCCGGCGGGCGCGCGGCGCAATGATGTCGGCTTCCGCGTCGTTCGCGACGTTCGCTAGAAACGGTTTTAGCCAGCGCTATTTCCATGTTGTCCGCCCTC
>JAGRED010000170.1 GCA_020446725.1 Parvularculaceae bacterium
ATCGAACGAATATCGGCGGCGTTCGCATGGCCGCCGTCGAAGTTCGACGAACGCGCCGGCGTTGCGCGCGCCAACAGTGAAAGGGATACGCAGGCGCGCTTGAAATATTCCTCGCGGCGCATGTCGGCCCCCGTCATCGCATACCAACCGTCCTGAACCCGCGCGTCATATTCGGCGCAGGTGCGAACGGCGCCGGCGTCCCGGTCCGAATCATCGCTCGCGAGATTGAGTTCAACCGCCTGCCCGTCGCCGCCGATCACCGGCTGATCGCGCAGCGCTTCATATTGCGCTGATGTCAAGCAGCGACGCGCCATCCCCTCGACAAGCTGGACATTGCTTTCGATGCACCCCTCTTCCATTCCCGCAGCTAAAGACGCATCGGGCGCGAGATGGTTCTTGCGCTCATCCCCAAACATCACGCCCGACGCGACAGCGCCCGCCAGGGCGGCCGCGAGGCCGGTTCCGACAAAGATCCCCCGCACCATATTGTCCCTCCTCAGAGCAATCCCAATTCCGCAAGCCGGGCGCGCAGCGCCGGCGGCGCTGACGCTTCAGCAGGCGCCAGATCGCGCGGCGCGTCTTCAACCTTCAAATACCGCCAGCCCTGGAACGCACGACGCGGCTGCGCGTCCGTTTGAACCGTCTTCGGCTCGAGCGAGATCGCGCATCGCTCGACGCCGTTCTCGTCCGAAAACACATCAAGTCCGAGAATACGCTGGCGCGCCAGCACGACACCCTTGATGACCCAATAGATCGATCCGCCATCGAGCAACTCGTCGCGGCGACGCGGAAACATGCGTGTTTCATGGATATGAACGGCGCCGCGACCTGATTTCCTGTTCCGCGCGAGGCTTCGCGCAATTCGCTCCTCCAAATCCTCGATGCCGCCTGCGCCTGCGCAAAGCTTGATGAGATGCACCGTCATCGCGGCGGGAGGGATCTATTCGGCGGCGCGCAGCCGCGCGAATTCCTGCGCCCGCTGCCGTTTCAAATCGTGACGCGCGACCCGCTTAACAAGAATATAAAGGATGAAATAACAGATCGCGGCGCCGATTGCGGCGAGCCACATCGGAAGGCTTTCAAAGATATCGACGAACTTGTCGTAGCTGAGACCGATCGACTCGGCGAAATGCGGAAACTCCTGGCCGATCAGAAGCACGCCGCCAAGGCCGGTCATCGCGAGCGCAAGGACGCCGGCAAGCAAGGCGCCGATCGTCACGCCCATATCGGCGTGTTCTTCGGCTTTGGTGATAATCATCTTGGTCGGATCAACTGAGAGCGCCTGTGTCGCGGCGAACAGCGCCCGCGAGCGCGCCGCGCGCTCCTCTCCCGACAGCGTCAGTTCCTTACTGCCCGCCTTGCGATCAAAATCGACAAGCGGCGAGGCTTTGAGTTCCCGGTCGGACCTGAAGTCGAGTTCGCATTCCGCCGCTGGGCGCACATCCGCCGTCGGAACGACGAGCGATGCGTCCGTCGGCATCAGGAAAAGCGATTTCTCTGCAGCGCGACGGCGGACCAGCCCGTCAAGCGTCACGAGCTCGCCGTTCACGCGGGCCTTCGTCCACATTTCAAACGCGCGCGACGCGGCAAGTTTGTCGCCTTCATTCAGTTTCCGGAGGACGGTCGAGCGCTTCCAGTTCTGATCGCCGATATTGAAGATCAGCGAAACGATGGCGTCATGCTCATTCTGGTTGAGCGGTGCGCGAACCGTATCCGCGATCAGTTTCTCGATCGGCTGTACGTCCTGGCGCAGAAGCCTTTCGGCGTCGCCCTCCGTCACGCTCATGCCGTGGCGGGCTGTCGACGTATGGCCGTAACCGACGGTCCATTCCTCGCCGGGCGAGTAATGGGCCGACATTCTAAGGC
>JAGRED010000171.1 GCA_020446725.1 Parvularculaceae bacterium
CGTTGAGGATTTGAACCGCGTCACCTTCTTCGAAGGGCTCGGCTCTATCGGCGACAAGGCGCGGCGCGTCGCGGCATTGGCGAAGGAAATCGCGCCTGTCGTCGGCGCCGATCCCGCGCTTGCCGAAAAGGCCGCGCGGCTCGCGAAAGCGGATCTGACGACCGGCATGGTCTACGAATTTCCGGAACTGCAAGGCCTGATGGGGCGCTATTACGCGCTGGCGCAGGGCGTGACGCCCGATATCGCCGACGCCATCCGCGATCACTACAAGCCGCAAGGCGCCGATGACGATGTGCCGACGGCGCCCGTTTCCGTCGCCGTCGCGCTCGCCGACAAGATCGACACGCTGACGGCGTTCTGGGCGATCGGCAAAAAGCCGACAGGATCGAGCGATCCGTTTGCCTTGAGGCGAGCGGCGCTAGGTGTGATTGCGATGCAGCTCGAAGTTTGCGCCGGGATGAGTAAGAACGGATTGCGTTTTTCGTTGTTGCCGATATTTGAGCGCGCGCGCCCTGTTATCGACGTTTTGCGCAACAGTCCGACATCGCCGTTTGACGGCCAGCTATCCACGAATGATGCGCAAGACCTCCTCATATTCTTCCACGACCGCCTCAAAGTCTATCTGAAGGACAAAGGGCATCGGCACGATCACATAGACGCAGTTCTGACGAAAGCGGATGGTTTGCTCGAAGACGATCTCATCCTCATTGTCCGGAAACTCGAAGCGCTTGAAGCGTTTTTAAAAACCGATGACGGCGCCAATCTCGCGGCGGGCTACAAGCGCGCAGCGAATATTCTGAAGGCCGAAGAGAAAAAAGGCGCGCTGCCGGACGGATTGGCGGTGAACGAAGGCGCGCTAGAACAGGCGGAAGAAAAGGCGCTCTTCAGCGCGCTCAAATCCGCAGAAGACAAGGCGTCGAAGGCTGTCGCGGCGGAGAAATTCGAAGACGCCATGGCGGCGCTCGCTTCCCTGCGGGCGCCCATCGACGCTTTCTTCGACAAGGTCACCGTGAATGCCAACGACGCAAAACTGCGCGCCAATCGACTTGCGTTGCTTCAACGCTTCATCGCCGCGACGGCGAGCGTCGCCGATCTGTCCAAGCTTGAAGGCTGACGCCTAAAACGGTGAGCTGAATTCCGCGAAGGAAACGGCCTTTGCGTCCTTGTCGGAGAGGACCGCCTTCGCCGGAACGATCCCCCAATCGATGCCAAGCGCGGGGTCGTTCCACAGCACCGATCCGTCATGCGCGGCGGAATAGAAATCCGAAACCTTGTAGGCGACTTCCGTGTTCGCCTCGATCGTCGCAAAGCCGTGCAGGAAGCCCGCGGGGATCAGAAGCTGCGCCCCGTTATCGGCTGACAAAAGCGCGCGCACATGCCGGCCGTAGGTCGGCGATCCTTTCCGGACATCGACCGCGATGTCGTAGACGGCGCCTTTGAGAACGCGGACGAGTTTCGCCTGCGCGCGCGGCGGTGCCTGATAGTGAAGGCCGCGCACGGTTCCCGCCTCAATCGAGAGCGAGTGATTGTCCTGAACGAAGATCTCGCTGATGCCCGCCTCACGAAACCGTTCGGCGTTGTAGGTCTCGCAGAAAAACCCGCGCGCGTCGCTGTGCCGTTTCGGCGTCACCAGCAGCACGTCTTTAATATCAGTTTCATTAACGTCGAGCATGGGCGTCCCGGATCAGGCGAATTGAAGGATCAACGCGGCGGCGACAAGCGTGACGATCATCATCACGCATTCGCGCGCGTAATCAATCTTGACGAATTTCGACGCGAATTTCCAGTTGAAGGGCTGCGCCGCAATCGGCGTCAGCATCGCATAGACGATAGCGGCGTCGGGACCGTATGCGTTGTAGATGAGCGGCGTTCCGACAAACAGCGCAATGCCCGGAATGATGGTGATCCAGGTGAAGCGCCGGCTGTCGCCCCCGGTGAGCGTCACCGATGACAACAGGCGATAGGGCGTCAGCAGCAGCATCAGCGCGAGCAGCTTCAGGTAATGCGCAACGCCGTGATAGGCGTCGGTATAGAGAAATTTGATCACAAACTCGCCGAATAGAACGATGCCCAGAAAAAGCCCGAAGGCGCCGGCTTCGAAAGCGAGCCGCATGCGCCGGTAATTGCGCGTCAGATCGCGCGGGCGTTCGCGGTGGAGTTCCGCGAAGACCGGATGCACGACGCGGCGCTGCACCGTCTCGATGATTGTGCGCGCGGTGACGATCCAGATCGCGGCGATCGAATAGAGCGAATAGGCGCTGAGATCGAATAGCCAGCCGAAGAGAAGCTGATCGCCGCGCTGAACGAGAAAGCCGAAGGTCGAGGCGAGGAGAAGCCATTTGCCGTAGGTGAAGATTTCGCGGAAATGCTCGCGATGGAAAGCGAACCGCGCCGGCGGTCCTTTCAGAAAGAGATGGCTGCCGGCGCTTTTGGCCGTCGCTGCCGCAATCGCGCCGACCGCGAGCGCATACACGCCGACGCCGGCGAGCGCGGCGCCGATCATCACGGCGACCGAAAAAATCTGCGAGCCGAGTTCGAGGCGGATGACCGGCGTAAGGTCGAGCTTGCGGTTGTGAAGCGCGATGCGCATCGCGTTCAGCCCGCCGATGACGGCTGAGGCGGCGATGCAGAAGAAAAAGACCGGCAGGCGCGGATCGGCGTAGACGGAGCCCTCGGGCAGGACGCCGTTCGCCGCGAGGGCGGGCAGCGAAAGCCCGACGGCGACAAGGATGACGGCGATCAGGAGCGCGCGCGCGAGCTGCAGGCTGCGCGCGGTCGCGAGATATTCCGGATCTTCGCCCTGTTTGGAGCGGATGATCGACGCATCGAGGCCGATATCGCTCATCATCGCGATCCAGATCTGGAGCGCCAGCGTCACGCCCATCAGGCCGAACGCGTCGGGCGCCAGAAGGCGCGTCATGATGAGATTAGAGGCGAGGCGGATGCCTTGCGCCGCGCCGAAGCCCGACAGGGCGACGACGCCGCCCTTGAGCGCGCGCGCCTTGAGCGAACCGCCGTTGAAATGCCGCCTGATCATGCCGGGACCATCGGGCCTTTTTGGTTAACAAAATGCGCGACCGTTTCGGGCCGCTGTTGCGAGCGTGCGCCTGTTCGCGCCGCGCAAGCGATAGCGAAACGCTGAAATGAGGCAAGGGCCGTCGCATTGCGGCTTTCAGCGGCGGCGCAAATTTTGATAGGAAGGCCGCCGCAAGTGCGGAGAAGGCGCAGGATTATTCCCATGATCGACCGTTACGGCCTCATCATCGGCGCCATGAAGGCCGGAACCACCACTCTGTTCGGCCATCTCGCGCGCCACCCGCATATCGCCGGCGCCAAGCCGAAAGAGCCCGGCTTTTTCGCCTTCGATGACATTTTTGCGAATGGCCGCGACTGGTATGACGGGCTTTTTTCTTTCGACCCGGCGGTTCATCGGGTCGCGCTTGAAGCCTCGACCGATTATTCGAAATATCCGCATTGTCAGGGCGTCTCGGCGCGCCTCGCCGCGTTCAGCGGCGAGTTCCGTCTCATTTACACGCTGCGCAATCCCTTGCGACGCATCGAGAGCCACGCGCTCCATGTTCAAACGCGCCGGCGCGAAGTCGGCAGGATCGAGTCCGATCGCCCCGATCATTCGCTTGACGCCGGCGTATCGCCGGTTTCGTTGGACGTCAGCCGTTACGCGATGCAGCTCGATCAGTATAAGGATTATTTTGATCGCGGCGCGGTCCTGATCACGACGGTCGAGCGGCTTTCGGCCGACCCGTCTGGCGTTGCGCGCGCGGCCTGCGCCCATCTCGGCGTTGATCCCGATTTGCTGCCGGATGAGGTCGAGCGCCGCAATGAGGGCGCGCAATCAGTGCCCGGCCGCAAGGTTCACCCCCTGTGGAAGGCGGCTTCCTCGATCGGCCCCTTGAAGGCGGCCGTAAAGGCTGTCATGCCGCAGGATGTGAGGAAGGAGCTTCGCATGAAGACCCGGCCGAAGGTCGAGGCGCGCGGCCGTTTCGTCCTTACGGCTGGTGAAGAGGCGTCCATCGTCGAGACCTTGAGAGACGATCTGATCCGGCTGCGTGACGTCTACGGTATCGACTGCGAAGCGGAATGGGGAATCCGGCTGTGACAGGACGCGTCGGCCATGATGATTGAGGCGCTCAAGGCGCTTGTCGTCGTGCTTATCGTGAACGCGGGCGCGTTTGTTTTTGCGCGCATGGCGTTTCGCGAATTCCTCAGCCCGGCGGTAATCGACCGCTGGCGGAACATCCTATTGCTGTCGACAGTCGCCGCGTTTTTGATCCCGAACTTCTGGTTGATGCTTGTCGTTATCGGCGTCATTGCGGCGATGTCGAGCGCGCTCGAAACCGTGCGGCCGGCGATCTATCTGCTTCTCCTGTTCGCCATTCCCGCCGCGGACCAGCGCGTGCCGGGATTTTTCGGCATCAACAACTTTCTCAACCTCGCGCCGTTCAACGTGCTCGCGCTCGTCGTTCTGTTTCCGCTGCTTGGCGGCAGCCGTGAAACCAGGGATTTCAGGAATGTCGGCGGACTCGCCGATCTCTGCTTCATCGCCTTTTCCGTTCTCTCGCTCGCGCTTGCATTTCGCGACACGACAGCGACCGACGGCATTCGCCGCTTCGCCGCCTATGTGCTCACCGCCTTCGGGCCCTATCTCGCCTTCAGCCGGTATTACTGGCCGAAAGACCGTCTCGCGGCGGGGACGCTCGCCTGTCTCATTCCTCTGATTGCGATCGCGGGCGCCGCCGTCGTCGAAACCATTCTCCACTGGCACGTCTATGTGAATGCGGTTGAAAACTGGAACATCCGGTTTTCGACCCGCTATCTCGCCCGTTCCGGCCTTTTGCGCGCCTACGGCCCGGTGTTCGGGCCGATCACGCTCGGCCTTTATTTCGTCGTCGCCTTTTCGCTGGCGCTCGCCTTCTTCGCAGCGGCCAAGCGCAAGCTGCTGCCGGCGATCGCCGTCGGCGCTATCGGCGTCGGGCTCATCGTCACATTCTCGCGCGGGCCCTGGGTCGGCGCCGCCTTCGCGGTGTTCATGATTGCGGCGACGGCGGAACGGCCGATGGCGTGGTTCATTCGCCTCGTCGGCGTCGGCTTCGTCGCGACGACCGTGCTGCTCATGACCCCTTTCGGGCCGCAGCTTTTCAACATGCTGCCATTCGTCGGCGAGGTTGAATCGAACACCATCGACTATCGCCAGCGCCTTTTCGAAGTCGGCTGGGCCTATGTCATGAAATACCCGCTGTTCGGCTCCGACGGCTATCTCAATGCGCCGGAGCTGCAGAGCCTCGTTCAGGGGCAGGGCATCATCGATATCGTCAATTCATATCTGCAGGTCGCGCTCGACCGGGGGATCGTCGGGCTCGCGCTCTTTGTCGGCGTAAGCCTGTTCGCCGCCCTGAGCGCCATGCGCGCGATCGGCGTGGCGAGGCGGTTCGACAACGAATACGCGCTCTATGTTCAGGCCTGGTTCGCGGCGTTGATGGGGGTCATGCTGACCCTCGCGACGACGACGAACGTGAACGCGCAGATCGCCGAGACGCACTGGCTCCTCTGCGGGATTTGCGTCGGCATCGCCAGGTCCGTTCAGGCCGTCGCTGCGGCGAAAGTTAACGCCTTTGTTGACGATGAGCCGCCCCCGGGGCCTCCGGGCGGACCCGAAGACCCGCCTCCCGGCCGTTCCCTGGCGAGCGCGCGGACGCTTCCCGCCGACAACCTTCCCAAGCATTTGCGGCAATACGCCGATCGCTGAAAGATGACCGGCATTTCATGCGCCCCCGCCCGCTCCGGGCGTCGAGGTTAAGAATTTGTCTACACACTCGCCCTAATCCTTAATTCGTTAACCATGCGGCCGCGGGCGATCGCCGGCGGCGCGCGAGCACGGGCGACGAGTTATGGCGCGGCGTAAATTGCGATTTTTGGCGGGCGTCGCTGCTCTTGCTCTTCCGCTCGTCGGGCCGATCGCCGGACCGGCCGCCGCTCAAGGATCGCTTTATCCGAAAGAGGTCGGCGACAAGGCCAGCGGCCTTGTCCGCGCCCTCGGCGGCGCCGGCTATGTCGTCGGCGGGTCGGCGAACAACGAGGACTTCAATCGCCTCGTCCAGGCCGCCATCGCCCGTCATCCCGCCCTCGCCATGCAGAATTCGGAAGCCGCCGCCGCCCGCGCCGAGGCGAAAGCCGCGCGCGCCGCGCTCTATCCGCGCATCAGCGCGAATGTCGACGGCGATTTCGTTCTCGCGCGGCGCTTCAATACCGGCACGACGAATGTCGTTGAATCGCTGCGGCCGAGCGATCAGGTGAATGTCGGCGTCACCGCGAGCCAGCTTCTGTTTGACGGCGGGGCGACTTTCGCGCGCATCAAGAGCGCAAAGGCGCGCCATCGCGAAAGCAACCTGTCGATTGACGCCCGGATCAACGAATTGGCGCTTGGCGCGCTTTCCGCCTATCACGACGTCGCCGTTCACCAGGCGATCCTGTTGCTCGCCGATCAGTATGTGGCGCATCACGAAAAACTGCTTTCCGATGTGAAGGCGCGCGAACGCGCCGGCGCCGGCGCGCGCGCCGACGTCTTGCGGGCGCAGGCGAGGCTTGCCGCAGCGAAGTCGCGCGTCGCCCAGATCAAGGAAAGCGCGCGCGTCGCCGACGTGCGTTACGCCGAGTTTTTCCGCGATGCGCCGGGAACGCTGACGCTGCCGAATTATGAAGCGCTCGCCGTCGCCTCACGCGAGGAAGCCGTGACCTTGGCGCTTTCGAAGAACCCGGTCGTCGCCGCCGCCATCGCGCGCACGGAAAGCGCTGAGGCTGATCGCCGCGCCGCAAAGGCCGCCCGCCTGCCTGAACTGCGCGCCAATGTGACGGGATCGAGCTTTGACGTTCTCAACGGCGCTGAAGACTACGACGTGCGCGCAGGCGTCAATCTTTCCTACGATCTTTTCGCCGGCGGCGCACGCGGCGCGTCGATATCGCGGGCGAAAAATCTCGCCGATCGCCAGCAGGCGGAAGAAGACCGCGTGAGGCTCGAAATCGAGCGCGAAGCGGCGATCGCCTTTGAACGGCGGGAAGCGGCCGACGAACAACTCGACGCGCTCGAACTGGCGCTCATCGCCAACAGCGAGGCGCGCTCGATGGTGGCGGAACGTTTTCGCGCCTCGCGCGGCGATCTTCTCGACGTCATCCAGGCTGAGAACGACTGGTTCGAAGCCGGCGTCGGGTATCTCGCCGGTCTCGCAGACCGCGACATGGCGTCATACGAATTAATGGAATTCACCGGCGATCTTTTGCGCTTTTTCTCGCCGCGCGATGAAGACAGGATGCAAGTTGAATGAGCAGCGTTCGTTCGATCCTTAAAGATATCGCCGCGACCGATCACTGGCTTTTGGGGCCGCTCTTCGCCAATTCGAAAGTCTACGGCCAGACCGTTCTGGCGGCGTTTTTCGTCAACCTGCTCGGGCTTATCTCGTCATTCTTCATCATGACGGTCTATGACCGCGTCATCCCGAACAATGCCATGGAATCCCTGATCGCGCTGACGGTCGGCGTTCTTTTTGCGCATCTGTTCGATTTCGTCCTGAAGTCTCTGCGCGGCTATTTCATCGACGTCGCCGGTCAGCGTCTCGACGCATCGGTCGGCGCGAAGGTTTTCGACAATCTGATGTCGATGCGCCTTGATGCGCGCAAAGGCGGCGTCGGTGCGACGGCGGGTCTCGTCAAGGAATTTGAAAATCTGCGCGATTTCTTTTCTTCGGCGACGCTGACGGCGATCGTCGACCTTCCGTTCATCTTCGTCTTCATCGCAACGATCGCCCTGATCGGCGGGCCGATCGCGATCGTCCCTTTCATCGGCGTCGTTTCGGCGCTCGCGATTGCGCTCATCACGCAGCCGCTCATCCTGCGCAATACGAAAGAGGCGATGAAAGAAGGCCACGTCAAGCATTCGGTGCTGATCGAAACCCTGTCGGGTCTTGAGACTGTCAAAAGCGTCGCCGCCGGCGATTTGATGCGTCGGCGCTGGAAAAACGGCGTCCTGAAACAGGCGCGCATCGCGACCGTCGGCCGGTTCATCAACCAGCTTGCCGTCAATTTTTCAGGCTTCGCCCAGCAGGGCGCGCAAGTCGGCGTTGTCGTCGTCGGCGTTCTGATGGTCGGCGCGCATTCGCTTTCCATGGGCGGTCTCATCGCCTGCGTCATCCTGACGGGCCGCGCGATGGCGCCGCTGGCGCAGGTCGCCGGCCTGTTGGGCCGCGTGTCGGGCGCCCTTTCGTCCTACAAGTCGCTTGATGAACTCATGGCTTCGCGCTCTGAAGTCGATCCGACGCGCGATTATCTGAAACGCTCGTCGCTGTCGGGGCGGATTGAGTTTCGCGACGTCAGCTTCTCCTATCCGGGTCAGAAGACGAAAGCGCTTGATAACGTCAGCTTCACGATCGAGGAAGGCGAGCGCGTCGCCGTTCTCGGCCGCAACGGCTCGGGCAAGTCTACGATCATTCGTCTCGCGCTCGGCATTTACGAACCGACCGAAGGGCAGGTTCTCGTCGACGACACCGACCTTCGCCAGATCAGGCCGTCGGATCTGCGCGCCCATATCGGCGCCGTCCTGCAGGACGTCTGTCTCTTCACGGGGTCGGTCAAGGAGAACATCGCGCTCGGTCTTGAAAAGATTTCCGACGAGGACATTCTTGAAGCGGCGAAGATCGCCGGCGTTCACGATTTCATCGGCGCGACGGAAGCGGGCTATGATCTGCGGCTCGGCGAACGCGGGGAAGGGCTTTCCGGCGGCCAGCGCCAGTCGATCGCGCTTGCGCGCGCGCTTGCGACGAAGCCCGCCGTCCTTCTTCTCGACGAACCAACCTCGGCGCTCGACAGCCAGGCGGAAGCGGAAATGATCGCGCGATTGAGGCGCGCGACGGAAAACCGGACGCTTCTGCTCGTCACCCACCGCATGTCAATGCTGAAACTTGTCGACCGCATCATCGTTCTCGATCGCGGCTCCATCGTTCTCGACGGCGATCCGAACGCGATCATTCGCTCACTGACGAGCGGCGCCCGCGAAGCGGTTGAGCCGCAGCCGCGGATTCGCGAAATCCCGGGGCCGAAAGTCAAACCGATCAGGGCCGCATAATCATGACGCTCGCCATCGCAACCGACATCAATATCGATGATGAACTGCCGGTCGAACCCTCGAAAGCGGCGCAATACCTCCTTTACGCGATTGCGGGGCTGTTGCTGTTCGCTTTTCTGTGGGCGGCTGTCGCCAAGCTTGACCGGGTGACGCGCGGCGACGGAAAATTCGTTCCGTCTAACCGCCTGCAGCAGGTCCAGTATCTTGAAGGCGGCATCATCAAGGAAATTCTCGCCAAGCCGGGCGAGGAAGTGAAAAAGGGACAGATCCTCGTCAGGCTCGACCCGACGCAGATCAACGCGCAGTTCAGTCAGGGGCGCGGCGGCTATCACCTTCTCTCGGCGCGCATTGCGCGGCTCGAAGCGGCCGCCGCCGAGACGCCACTCGTTTTCCCTGCGGACATCGAAAAGGCTGCGCCGGAAGTCGTTGAGAATGAGCGCAAGCTTTATGAGGCGCGCAAGCAGGAATATGAAGCCGCGCTCGCCGTTGAGGCCGGAAAGCTCGCCGAAGCGCAGGCGGCGCTCGACTATGCGAACGAGACCCACGCGCTCGCCTCGCAGGAGCTTTCAATCGTCGAACCGCTCGTCAACAAGGGTATCGAACCGAAGCTTGAACTCATTCGCGCGCGCCAGCGCGCGGCCGCGGCGCTTGGCGAACAGCAGCGCGCGGAAATCGCGTTGAAAAGCGCGGCGAGCGAAACCGACCGCATCAAGTCGACCTATTTCGCTGCGATCGCCGATGAACTCGCCAAGGCGCGCGCGGAAATGACCGGCGTTTCCGGCGAACTGCCCGCGCTTCGCGACAAGGTGGACCGCACCGAAGTCAGGAGCCCCATCGACGGCGTCGTTCATCGCGTTCTGGTTGCGACGATCGGCGGCGTCGTGCAGCCCGGCCAGACGATCGTCGAGGTCGTGCCGCATGGCGACACGCCGCTGATCGAAGCGAAGATCAAACCCGCCGATATCGGCTTCCTGCGCGTCGGGCAGGACGCGCGCGTCAAGGTGAGCGCCTATGACGCCTCGACCTACGGATCGCTCAACGGGACGATCGAGACGATCAGTCCCGACGCGATCGAGAATGAAAAGGACGGGCAGCGTCACTTCCTGATCACCGTCCGGCTGAAGGATTCGGCGCTGAAAACGAAGGACGGCGCGTTGCCCTTGATGCCCGGCATGGCGGCGGAGGTCGATGTTCTCAACGGCAAGCGAACGGTCCTCGCCTATATGCTGAAGCCGCTGGCGGAAGTCTCGAACAAGGCGCTGCAGGAAGACTGATCCGCGTTTTCGCTTACGTTTCGCAAGCGCCGCAAGACTAATTCGCGGCACCTTAACAGCAAGGTGCAGCTGGATTGTGTATTCGGGCTAATTCACATTGTTATCTGTCATAAAATTTCTTTAGCCAACCAAGTGTCCACGGCTACCGTAATTATTGGGAAAGATTACATGGAAAAATTGCACGAAGTAGCTGAGAAGGAGATTACAAGGCGCGTCGATCTTTCAAAAGGTATCTTTCGAGAAACAGTTTGCAGCATCTACGGCGTTCAATCTGCGATAAAGAATACACATTTGGGTTCTGGAACATTGGTTTCTTGGAATTCGAACACATGGCTATTAACGGCGCGTCATTTGCTTGAATCAGGACGAAATGCCACAGAATTTTTTGCAGTATCCGAACGTTGTGAACGGCCGATTACATTGTCTCGAAGATTCGTCAAATCTGATGAAGAGACTGATTTGGCGATTTGCGCATTAAATGTGAGCGAATCGCGGGCTCTTGTTGCAAAACCAATTGATGCAAGAAAATTCTTCACATACCCGAAACCATGCAACGGTCGCGGGATTGCAACAATTGGATGGCCGAATACGAGAAATCAAATTGATCAATACACCGTAATTATGACGCCTATGATTGTTTCTGGGCCGCAAAAAACTGCGGAAAGTCTTGGCGATGATATTAATGACGACGAGCGGTATGTTTTTCAGAAATTTTATGAAAA
>JAGRED010000172.1 GCA_020446725.1 Parvularculaceae bacterium
CCCGCCGGACGGCATCGTCGCCCAGGTCGTCACGCCGACCCTGGTGAAATACGAGGATGCGGCGGCCTATCCCGCCTATCGCGCCATCCGCGTCGTCTGCGGCGGCGAGGTTCTGGCCGAGATCACCGATATTCCGGACGTCCAGTAACCAGACGCCGGCGGCGCGATCTCGCTGAGAGACGCGCCGCCGCGTTTTCGTGCAAGCCGACCCTCAGCGCCTGCGCCGCGCCGGTTCACGGCCCGCAGCGCTTGCCCCGGGGCGACGGAATCGCCCGCCTCATCCGTTAGGATCATGAAAAATCGGCTGGGAACCGCCGCTCGCCGGATCGTGAGCGCGGGAACCGCAGAAAATTCGTAATCCTATGGGCGTATCAATAGGATGAGGCAGGGCTGCGGCCGGTAGAGAAATGGCGCGCAAGAGCAGGTTTTGATGAAGGGTTCACGCGTATTTGCGGCGGGCGCGGCGGTCGGCGTTTTCGCCGGCCTCCTTGCGGCTGCGTTTTTTTCAAGCTCGTCCGACGCGCCGGGCGCTGCGGCCGGGCCGGCGGGCCGGGCGGGAGCTGGCGGCGCGTCGCGCGGCGCGATGCTGCCCGCGATCACCACCGCGACGGTCGGCGCAGCCAATGTCGGCCGGGCGATTGACGCGGTCGGTTACGGCCGCGCCGCAAAAAGCGTCACCCTTGTTTCCGAGGCGACAGGGCTTGTCGAAACGGTCGCCGCCAAAGCCGGCGCCGCGGTCGCGGCGGGCGACGTCATCCTGAAGCTTGACGACGCGCAGCAGAAGATCGCTCTTGCGCGCGCGCGCGCCCAATATCCGATTGCGAAAGCGAATTCGGAACGCTATGCGGCGCTCTATGCGGAAGATTCAGCATCGAAACTTGAAGCTGACACCGCGTTCAATGATTTCAAATCGGCTGAGGCGGAATTGCGAGCCGCCGACTATGCGCTGAAGCAGCGAACGATCATCGCGCCTTTCGACGGCGTTGTCGGGCT
Source organism: Parvularculaceae bacterium (assembly GCA_020446725.1). Taxonomy (GTDB): domain Bacteria; phylum Pseudomonadota; class Alphaproteobacteria; order Caulobacterales; family Parvularculaceae; genus Amphiplicatus. Next base: position 994 of record JAGRED010000172.1, read on the forward strand.
CACCTCGATCGAGCCTGGCGATTATGTGCGCGCCGGCGATGTCGTGACGACGATCGACAATCTATCGGCGCTGATCGTTGAATTTTCCGTTCCGCAGGAAGAGGCGGCCGGCGTCAAGCTTGGCCAGAAGGTCGAGGCGGTTCTCGCCGGCGCCGGCGGCGGCCGGCTTGAAGGCGCCGTCAGTGCGATCGACAGCCGCGTTGACGTCGCGTCGCGAACGCTGAAGATCGAAGCGACATTCGCCAACCATGCGGGCGCGCTTCTGCCCGGCGCAACCTACGCGGTTTCGACGACGAATGAAGGCTCGCCCGCCACATCCGTTCCGGGCCTCGCCGTTCAATGGGATCGCACGGGCGCCTATGTCTGGAAGATTGCAAAAGACGGCGCCGTGCAGCGAACCGGCGTCATCATTCTCCAGCGGCGCGACGAGATTGCGCTCGTTGACGGCGATCTTGCGCCGGGCGAGGTCGTCATTGTCGAAGGCGCGGACCGGGTGCGTCCCGGCATGGCGTTCCCGCAAACGAGCGGCGTTTCGACCGGCGCAGGCGCTGCGCGCAGCGCCGGGGCGCTCTGATCGTGGCGTCGTCGGAAGCTGAAAATCCTGAACCGGACAACGCGGCCCGCGACGGCGGGCTCGTCGCCGCGTTCATCAGACGGCCGATTCTCGCCGGCGTCGTCAATCTGCTGATCCTGATAGCTGGAATCGCGGCGC
>JAGRED010000173.1 GCA_020446725.1 Parvularculaceae bacterium
CGCAATCCGCATTCCCTGCACCGACGCCAACGCCTGCCGCAAAGCGGCGGACGCTCTGAAAAAGCTCGCCCAAAACGCCAAGCCGGCGAGGGCGAGCGCAAAGGTTACGGCGCCATCGTCCGGTCTCGACCCTCGGATCGTTGGAACCTGGACGCTCTCGATCCCGCAACAGACCAACTGGACCTGGGAATTCCGCAGCGACGCGACCTATGCCTTCGCGACGGACCAGACGAGTTTTCAGGGCGCCTATACCGCGAGCAATGGCGTCTGGTCGCAGCAAGCGGTAAACTTTGCGTCCGAAGACAGCGGAACCTATCGCTTCCGCGACGATGACACGCTCGAACTGACCGGCCGCCTCGGGACGAGCGTCTGGAAACGGCGGAAATGATTTCTGTGAACGGCGGCTGGAGGTGGCCGGGAATGAAAACCATAAATGTTGCAATGGCGATAATGGCCGCGGGATTGTGCCTTGGCGCAACTTCCTGCGGCAACCCGCAATCGGGTGCGGCGGACGAGACGGTCGAAGCTGATGCGCCCGCCGGCGTCTGGGAGATGCGTTATCGGGACGCGGTCGGTCAGTCTTATCTCAACGTCCTCGAATTGCGGCCGGACGGGTCCTACGCGACCTATATGCAGGATGCGACGCCGGACGATCACGGCGCTTACATGCTCGCCGATGGCGTCCTCACCTTCACCAGTGACGTCGATTCCCGACTCAGCCAGAGCCTGCCTTACGAATTGCAGGGCGACCGCCTGAAGATTTTCATTGCTCCCTTTCCGGGCGCCAATCCGTCCATAGCGGATTGGCGGCGATCGGACGCGCTGCCGGCGTTTCAGACGACCGTCATCGCCGGAGACGAATTGCCGGTCGGGCTGCCAGGCATGGCGGCGGCCGCCATGGCCTCGCATGCATTGCCCTGGCGGGCCGACGCCGCGCCCGTCAGTCTTGAGGTTAAAGTCTCCCCGCCGGGGCGCGGGGTGAATGTCCGCCTGCGGTTCTTTTCGCCCGCCGCAAACGAGGGATTGCAGCTCGACATAACGAAATACGCCATTTCCAGCAGGGCCTTCGACGGCGCGCGCATGGAGCGCCGCCCGCTGCCAGCCGATTTCACCGACCTCGCCGTAATTCTCGACAAGGCCGCGTCCGAGGGCTTCGCCGGCGCCTTTCGCCACGCCGATCTGAAGACATATGAAACGGCCGGGCCGGCCTGGGTGATCCTGCCCGACGGCCCGCGCGGCGCGACCTATTCGGCGATCACTGGCGAGCGCATTCATGGCGATGTCACGGGTTATATCGCGCAATATGAGGCGGACTGGGCGAAGAGCGCAGCAATCTGGCGCCAGGTGATTGCACAACAGCGAAATGATGGCGATGGCCTCAAAAAGGCGTTCGACAAGGCCGAACACGACTACAATCAAGGCATTTGTGAACTCAACCACGGAAATTGGCGGGACGGAGCATGCTATGAACACTGAGGGTGGGGATATGGTGTGGCGCATCATGTTGACGGCCTCAACGAGATGACCGGCGCCAGCGGTCGCTTGAGAGGGGCGCATCTGGCGCAGCTTTACGTCGTTGCGCTGACGATTGCCGGTCTAAGCGTTGCGCTCGCAACGCCGGTATGCGCGCAGGCGGAAACCGACCGGTTCACCTACGAACAGGCGGATGTGCACGCCGCCTGCAACAGCAAGGACCTGCCGGGCCTAGGATTTACGATCCTGCAGGTCGTGCCTAATACAAAGGGCAAGGATTGTTACTGGAAACGCGTCGCCGCGCCATCGGCAGGCCAGACGGACGCCCGATCGGCGATCGAAGCGGCGCGCGTGCGCCGCGACGCCGCGCTGCGGGAGGTTGATGCGATGCGCGCTGGCGGCTGGCGCGCTTTCTGGCGACATTTCAATGCTTGCCACGGCGACGCGATTTGTCAGTCCGAAGTCATTCGGGCGCGGATTACGATCGAGCAGGATCTTGATGCGAAGGCGGCGCGGATCAACCAGAATTTTCGCAAAGACATACAGTCCCTGCTTCACGCACAGATCCGCCAGGACATGTCGGGCGGCGTCGGTTCCGAACATTGAGATTGCGGATGCGCGGCTTGTCAGCCGCCACGCTCTGGGCGATACTTCAGCCATGTCATTCCACGACAAGCTCTTCGACGGCTAAAGCCCGTCTTTCTCCCCCTTCCTGAACTGGTCGACGGGAAAGGTGCGCCCCGCGCGCCTTGCCTGCGTCCAGCGTCGCGATGCGGTCCGGCGTCCGGCGACCTCATAGACAGGAGACAGGAATGACTGAGAAGCCTTCTCATCCCGATCACTCTGATCCGCCCCGCGCACCGCATGACGCGGCGGAAGAAAGGCGACGGGCCGAATTCGCTTACCGGCTGACACGGGACGTTTTCGGTCGGTACTATTGGAACGACCGGCTGCAGGATGAGGTCCTCGCTGCAATGAAGAAACGGCAATAAACGACGCTGGGGCGGTGGGAGGCTCGTCTTCGCTTCCGCCGCCTACCGTTCGGATGTCAAGCG
>JAGRED010000174.1 GCA_020446725.1 Parvularculaceae bacterium
TGAGCAGGTTCTGAAAGGAACAAGCGCGCGCAGTTACATCACGCCCGCGTCCTTGCGCAATGCGGCGACCGCTGTCGTCGCGAGCGGCGGATCAACCAACGCCGTCCTTCATCTCGCGGCGATCGCCGCCGAAGCGGGCGTTCCCTTTTCCATCGACCTCTTCGACCAGCTGTCGCGCGAAACGCCGGTGATCACCGATCTAAAGCCCGGCGGAAAATATCTCGCGCGCGATCTTTACGCCGCCGGCGGCGTCCGGCTCTTCGCCGCGCGCCTCAAAGACGCGCGCGTCATTGAGGATGCGCCGACGGTGAGCGGCGAAACGCTCTTTGCGGAATTTGAAAAGGCGCAGGAAGCGGCCGGGCAGAAAGTCGTCGGCGCGATCGACAAACCGTTCAAGGCGACGGGAGGCTTGCGCGTTCTCTATGGCGATGTCGCGCCGGACGGGGCGGTTCTCAAAACCGCCGGTTACGGCGACGGCTCATTCGAGGGACGCGCGCGCGTTTTCGAGTGCGAGGAAGACGCCTTCGCCGCGGTGTCGAAGCGAGAGATCAAGGAAGGCGACGTCGTCATCATCCGTTATGAAGGGCCGAAGGGCGGCCCCGGCATGCGCGAAATGCTCGGCGTCACCGCTGCGCTTGCGGGGCAGGGGCTCGCCGGCAAAGTCGCGCTCCTGACGGACGGCCGGTTCTCGGGCGCGAGCCACGGCTTCGTCATCGGCCATATCGCGCCGGAAGCGGCGGTCGGCGGGCCGATCGGCCTTCTCAAAGACGGCGACGTCGTTCGCATCGATGCTGAAGCGCGCCGCATCGACGCCGATGTCGACTGGAATGCGCGCCGCGAAGGTTTCACGCCGCGCCCGCAGAAAAAATTCGGCGGCGTGTTCGACAAATACGCCCGCCTCGTTTCTTCGGCGTCGAAAGGCGCCGTCACCATTCAATCAACTGAAAACTGATCAACCGGAGCGATCAATGAGAGTTTATACGGAACAGGACGCAAACCCCGCGGCGGTGAAATCGGCCCCGGTCGCCGTCATCGGCTATGGCAGTCAGGGACGCGCGCATGCGATGAACCTGAAAGCCTCGGGCTGCGATGTCGTTGTCGGCCTGCGCGAAGGAAGCAAGACGGCGGAAAAGGCGCGAGCGGACGGGCTTGAAGTCGCGCCGGTCGCCAAGGCGGTCGCAGGCGCAAAGCTCGTTGCGATTTTGACGCCCGACATGAGCCACGAGAAAATCTTCAACGATGAAATCGCGCCTAATCTTCAGGCCGGCGCGGCGCTTCTTTTCGCACACGGTTTTACGGTGCTTTACGGGCGCGTGCGTGCGCCGGAGAATGTCGATGTCATTATGGTCGCGCCGAAGGGCCCGGGCGATCTCGTGCGTCGCGAATACAGCCGCGGTCGCGGCGTTCCCTGCCTCTTCGCCGTCCATCAGGATGCGACGGGAACCGCGAAGGAGCGCGCGCTCGCCTATGCGAGCCTTATCGGCGGCACGGTCGCCGGCGCAATCGAGACGACGTTCCGCGAAGAGACGGAAACCGATCTCTTCGGCGAACAGGCGGTGCTGTGCGGCGGCGCCTCGGAACTCGTCATCGCCGGCTACGAGACGCTTGTCGAAGCCGGCTACCAGCCGGAAATCGCCTATTACGAGTGCCTGCATGAGCTGAAGCTCATTGTCGACCTTCTCTATGAAGGCGGCATTGCGCGCATGCATGATTTCATTTCGGAAACTGCGAAATACGGCGATCTCGTTTCCGGCCCGCGCGTCATCAACGCGGAAACGAAATCCCGCATGCGCGAAGTGTTGAAAGACATTCAGTCCGGCAATTTCGCACGCGACTGGATTCTGGAAAATCAGGCCGGCAAGCCGCGTTACCAGCAGCTTCTTGAAGCCGATCTCAACCATCCGATCGAAAAGACGGGCAAGGAACTGCGCTCGCGGATGTCATGGTTGAAGCCCGGCGCCAACACCAAAGACGACTGAAGACGATGAGCGCGCAAACCGCAGAACAGCTGAAACAGGCGCCGCCGCCAAAGGCGCAGGCGCGACCCGTGCTGAAAACCGGCGCCGATTTGCTCCTCGACGCGTTGGAAGAGCAGGGCGTTGAGGTGATCTTCGGCTATCCGGGCGGCGCCGTCCTGCCGATCTATGACGCGCTTTTCAGGCGCGATACGATCCGGCACGTGCTTGTTCGCCATGAACAGGGCGCCGTCCACGCGGCGGAAGGGTATGCGCGCTCAACCGGCAAGGTCGGCGTCGTCCTTGTGACGTCAGGGCCCGGCGCGACGAATGCGGTCACCGGTCTCGCCGATGCGCTTCTCGATTCTATCCCGGTCGTCTGCATTACGGGTCAGGTCGCGCGTCCGCTGATCGGGACGGATGCGTTTCAGGAATGCGACACGGTCGGCATCACGCGCTCCTGCACGAAATACAACTATCTTGTTTCCTCGGCGCACAAGCTGTCGACGATCGTCCATGAGGCGTTTCATATCGCGCGACACGGCCGGCCAGGCCCTGTCGTCGTCGACATTCCGAAAGACGTTCAGTTCGAGGAAGCGCTTTATACGGCGCGCGCGGACGCACAGAAGCGTAACTGCATCGTGACGCCGGCCGTCAACCCGTTCCAGATCGAACAGATCGTCGATCTGATGCGTCATGCGCACCGGCCCGTGCTTTACACCGGCGGCGGCGTCATCAATTCAGGTCCAGGCGCGTCGGCGGCGCTGCGCGATCTCGCCCGGGAAACGGGCTTTCCCGTCACCTCGACCCTGATGGGGCTCGGCGCATTTCCGGCTTCCGATCCTCAATGGCTCGGCATGCTCGGCATGCATGGCAGCTTTGAGGCGAATAACGCCATGCATGATTGCGATCTGATGATCGCGATCGGCGCGCGGTTTGATGACCGCGTTACAGGCAGGCTGGACGCCTTTTCGCCGGGCTCGCGCAAGATCCACATCGACATCGATCCGTCCTCGATCAACAAGAATGTTCGCGTCGATCTCGGCGTCATCGGCGATTGCGGCGAGATCATGCGCGCGCTCGCTGAGGAATGGCGCCGCCGGAACGAGAACGACCGCTATGACTTCTCGCGGACGCGTTCATGGCGCAGCCAGATCAATGCCTGGCGGGCGAAGAGATCGTTCGGCTATGAGCGGTCGGAAGACGCGATCAAGCCGCAATATGCGATCGAGCGCCTTTTCGCGCTGACGCGCGGGCGCGATGTTTATGTGACGACGGAAGTCGGACAGCACCAGATGTGGGCCGCGCAGCATTTTCATTTCGATGAGCCGGGTCGCTGGATGACGTCGGGCGGCCTCGGCACCATGGGGTATGGATTGCCGGCGGCGATCGGCGTGCAGGCCGCATATCCTGACGCGCTTGTCATTGATATCGCCGGCGACGCTTCGGTGCAGATGACCATGCAGGAAATGTCGACCGCGGTTCAGCACGAACTGCCGGTGAAGATCTTCATTCTCAACAACGCCTATCTCGGCATGGTCCGCCAGTGGCAGGAGCTTCTGCATGGCGGGCGCTATTCGCATTCCTATTCGGAAAGCCTCCCGGATTTCGTGAAACTTGCGGAGGCCTATGGCGGCGTCGGCATTCGCGCTGAAACGCCCGATGAGCTCGACGCCAAAATCATGGAAATGATTGATGTGAAAAAGCCCGTCCTCTTCGACTGCGTCGTCACGCAGGAGGAGAATGTCTTCCCGATGATCCCCTCGGGCGCGGCGCATAATGAAATGCTGTTCGGCGGCCATCATGTGACCGGCGATGAAGTCAGCGAAGAAGGAAAGGCGCTCGTGTGACAGCCGAACCGCTCTCCCAATCCGTCTATCCGGTGACGCGCGAGGAAGGCGCGGAAGCCGAGGTTATCCTCGCGGCGATCGTCGACAACGAGCCGGGCGTTCTTGCGCGGGTCGTCGGTCTCATTTCCGCGCGCGGCTATAATATCGAAAGCCTCACCGTTGCGGAAACCGACGTTGAAAAGCACGCCTCGCGCATCACGATCGTCACACGCGGCACGCCGGCGAAAATCGAGCAGATCAAGCTGCAGCTCGGGCGTCTTGTTCCGGTTCGCCGCGTCATCGACGTCACAAGCGAGGCCGATGCGCTGGAACGCGAACTTGCGCTCGTCAAGGTTGTCGGCAGCGGCGAGGATCGTATCGAATCGATGCGGCTCGCCGAGATTTTCCGCGCCCGCCCGATTGATACGACGCATTCGTCTTTCGTATTCGAAATCACCGGCGCGCGTGACAAGATCAACGCCTTCATTGACCTCATGCGCCCGCTCGGCCTCAAGGAAATCTCGCGCACCGGCGTGTTGTCTATCCGCCGGGGCGTGGAAAGCGATTGATGATGGGGGCGGGTTTCAACATGCGACTTAGTCCCGCGCGGAGGACGCCTCCGCGCGATTGAGCGTTACACCAATCAACGGGACTGAGAATCATGACTGACCAGGTAAGCACGAA
>JAGRED010000175.1 GCA_020446725.1 Parvularculaceae bacterium
ATGCGCGCGCCGCCCTTGCGCTCGCGAATGAGACGGCGGAACTGGTCGGCGACGAATTCCGCCATCGCCGGCGGCGTCGCGGTCGCCTTTTCCATCAGGCGGACAAGCAATTGGAGCTCAATGGCGCTCGCCTTCTTGCCGTCACGAGTGACGAATGCTTCCAGATGCTCGAACTCCTGATCAGTGAGGTAGCCGTGCGGTTCTTCCTCGCGCAGGAAGAAATCTGCTGACGCTTCAGCGAAATAGTCGGCCCATTCTGGGTCGCCCTGCGGCGCTTTTTCCGCCAACGCAAACAGCGCGGCGAGTTCGGCTCTGCTGACGACGCCGTCGGCGAAGACGTTCTTGCGGAGAAACAAAACGTCGTCTGCGCTGACATGACCGTCGGCGCCGACGCTGCGAATGAGCGTTTCAATGTTGTTCTGGGGCATGTTGAGGACGAGCCTCCCCTGATCCTGCGTAAAGGGGAAACTCGCGCATTCGAGTTAAGAACGCGGTAAGATGAACGCCGATCTTGCGCGTAAACGAGAGGTTAATTCTCGTTCTTGTAGACGGCGCCGCCTTTCATCACAAAACCGACGTCCAGAAGCTCATCGACATTGGCGAGCGGGTCGCCGTCGGTCGCAATGATGTCGGCGTATTTGCCGGGGGCGATCGCGCCGATGGCGCCGGATTGCCCGAGATGGTCGGCGGCGTTCACGGTCGCGGCCTTGATCGCCTCCATCGGCGAAAATCCGGCGGCGACCATCAGGGCGAATTCGCGGGCGTTCTCGCCATGTTTTGAAACGCCGCTGTCCGTTCCGAAGGCGACTTTGACGCCGCCCTTGCGCGCCTTCTGCGCCATGTCATGCATCGTCGGGCCGACGAGCAGGGCTTTCGCGCGTTGCGGCGGCAACAGGAAGGAATTGGGGTCTTCGGCCCATTCGACGACGGTTGCGCCGGCAAGCAACGTCGGTACGAGATAGGCGCCGTGCTTCTTGAACAGCTTTATCGAGTCATCGTCGAGATAGGTGCCGTGCTCGATTGAATCGACGCCGGCGCGCAGCGCCGCATTGATGCCGGCGACGCCGTGCGCATGTGCGGTCACTTTTCGTCCCATCGCATGCGCGCTGTCGATGATCGCTTTCATCTCGTCGTCGAAGAACTGCTGCTCAAGACCGGCGGCGGTGTTGGACAGAACGCCGCCCGTCGCGGTCAGCTTGATATGATCGGCGCCGCGCCGGACCTGGTTTCGAACAGCGCGCCGGCAATCCGCCGGGCCGTCGCAAACAGCGGGAGAATGCAGAAGTTCGGCGATGTCGTCGCGATAGCCCTGCGTGCCGTCGCCATGGCCGCCGGTGACGGAAATCGTCGCGCCAGACGCAAAGATGCGCGGGCCGTCGACGTCGCCGCGTGCGATGCCGTCGCGCAGGGCGAAAATGGCGTCGCCCGATCCAGCGCCGACATCGCGCACTGTTGTGAAACCCGCCATCAGCGTCTTGCGCGCGAAGCCCGCGCCGGCGACGGCGTCATCGGCGTCCGATTCCTCAACACGTTGCAGGCGCTGGCGCGGATTGTTCTCACCGAGAATGTGGACATGGCTGTCGATAAGGCCAGGCAAGACGAAACGATTCTTGAGATCAATCATCGTGACGTCATCGCCCTCGGCGCCAACGTCG
>JAGRED010000176.1 GCA_020446725.1 Parvularculaceae bacterium
GACCGGCGCAACCATCACCTGTTCCAACCGCTCTTGTATCAAGTGGCGACCGCGGCGCTGGCGCCGAACCAGATTGCAAGCCCGATTCGATCGATCGTCCGCAAGCAACGTAATGTTTCCGTCATTCTCGATGAAGTCATCAGCATCAATCGCCATGCGAACCAGATCATCCTTCGGGATCGAGCGATCGCATTCGACTACCTTGTCGTCGCGACGGGTGCGCGCCAAACGTATTTCGGCCGTGACGAATGGGAGCGCCACGCGCCCGGTTTGAAGAACCTCGACGACGCAAACGGCATCCGCGAACGGATCCTCCTCGCCTTTGAGCGCGCGGAACGCTTTCCACCCGGACCGGCGCGCACGCAAGCGCTGACATTCATCATCATCGGCGGCGGCCCGACAGGCGTTGAGCTCGCAGGGGCTGTCGCCGAACTCGCAAAACGCGCGCTCGCTTGCGATTTCCGGCATACGCGCTGCACCGACCCGCGCGTCGTCCTGATTGAGGCCGGCGCCCGATTGCTGCCGACATTTTCTCCGCCGATTTCCGACTATGTGCGGCGGTCTCTCGAAAAACGCGGCGTGGAAGTAAGGCTCGGAAGCCCTGTCAAAGACTGCGCCGACCGTTTGGTGAAACTCGGCGATGAAGACATTCCCGCAGAGACGATCATCTGGGCCGCCGGCGTTCGTTCCTCCCCTGCGGCCGAGTGGCTGTCGGCGCCGGCTGACCGTGCCGGCCGCGCGCAGGTGCGCGCTGATCTTTCGATTGAAGGCGCAGACAATATTTTTATCGTCGGCGACGCCGCCTGCGTGCTGACTGCGGACGGCGTTTCCGTTCCCGGGCTGGCGCCGGCCGCCAAGCAACAGGGCGCTTATGTCGGGCGCCTCATTGGCGAGCGGACGGCCGGCCAATCAATGGAGCGCCCGTTTCGCTATTTGGATTTCGGGTCACTGGCGACGATTGGACGGAATTCCGCCGTCGCCGAAATCGGATCCATCCGCCTTACAGGTTTTGTCGCCTGGCTGTTCTGGTCCGCGATCCACGTCTACTTCCTGATCGGGTTTCGAAACCGCATCCTTGTGACGCTCGACTGGCTTTGGTCATATTTCACCCTGGAACGGGGCGCCCGACTTATTACAGGCGCGCCGCAACGTCTTTCGCCGTCAACGACCGGCTTCCAGCCGATGGTTTTGCCGGCGGCCGAATAACCGTCGCCCCGGCGTAAAATTTCGAGTGTCCGGGTGACGAATTTCACTTGCAAATAAACAAGGAAAGGCGCTCGATCCGCTCAAGCGTCGACTTGGATATCCCTTTGGGAGGCGCATCCAAGCGCGCCCTGCCGGAGCCTCAAAAATGGAAATGCAGCAGATCCGTTATTTCCTGGCTGTCGCAGAAACGTTGAATTTTACCCGCGCGGCCGAAAACTGCAACGTATCGCAACCGGCATTGACGCGTGCGATTCAGGCGCTTGAGGCGGAACTGGGCGGGCCGTTGATAAACCGCGAACGCCAGAATACGCACCTTTCCGAACTTGGCCGAATGATGCTTCCTTATTTTGAAAGCATCAAACGCCAGACGGCGACAGCGGTCGACACCGCGAGATCCTTCGCCAAACTCGAACAGACGACATTGACGATCGGCGTAATGTGCACAATCGGACCGGCGATTATTGCGAATTTTCTGCAGCGTTTTTCGATCGCCCACCCCGAGATCGAGATCAATATTTGCGTATCGCCGTTGAAAAACCTTCAGAAAGGCCTTCTAGAAGGCGACTATGAAGTTGGGTTTCTCGCCTCCCCGGATGCGATAGACGAAGGCCTTCATACGCTGCCGCTTTTTAGCGAGCGGTTCATGTTGGTGGTTCCAAAAACACACCGCCTGGCCAATGCGGAAGCGGTCCCTTGCAAAGAACTCGATGGCGAGCGCTACATCAATCGAACGAATTGCGAATATTACGACTACGTTCATGATCAATTCATCAGCCAGGGCATCCGCACAAAACGCATATTTTCAAGCGAAAGCGACGGATGGGTGCTTGGAATGATAAGAGCCGGGCTCGGCTTTGGCTATTTTCCGGAATTCGCCGTCGAGGACCGCGACGTCATAACAAAACCGCTGGTCGCTCCGGAATTTGCACGGACGATCCAATTCACAACGGTGCGGGGCCGGCCGCATTCTCCGGCCGTCGGCGCGCTCGTGCGGCAGGCGAGATTGGAACAATGGCCGGCGCAGACCGAACGCCATTCGCGGCTATGATCTTTTCGGCTCTGCGGTCGTTCGTTTAAGCGTTGCGGCGAAAGCTCCAGCGGCGGCGAGCGCAATTCCAACGCCGGCGACGGTGGCCGGCCAACCGGCTTTCTCAAAAACGGCGCCGAGAACGGCTGCGCCGGCGAGGCCGCCAAGATAATACGACGCGAGATACATGCCGCTCGCCGCGAGGCGATCGCTCTTGGCGGCGCGCCCGACAAATCCGGTCGCCGTCGCCTGGGCGAAAAAAGTGCCGACGCCGACGATGACGAGGCCTGCCAGGACTAGCGCCAGCGACGTTGAAAGAAGCAACGGCAATCCGAGGATGGCGAAGCCTAATGACGCGAAGAAACTCATCCGCGCGCCGTATCGCGCGGCGATTGAGCCGGCGAGCGGGGTCGTCACCATTGACGGCAAGAAGACGAAGTAGACAAATCCGAGGCTCATCGGCGAGAGCGCGATCGGCTCGCGCGCCAGAACGAAATTCACATAGGTGAATGCCCCGATGAACGCGAAAAGAATAAGGAACCCGATCGCAAAGCTGGCGAGCAGGCAGGAGTTTTTCAAATGCCCGCTCATCACGGCGAGCGGCGACCTTGCGTCGCCGGCAAGATTGCTCGCCGGCGATGCGCTTTTGAAGCTGAACCAGACAAGGGCCGCCCCCGCCAGGTTAAGCGCCGCAAAGAAAATGAAATTCGCGGGGACGCCGAGCGAACCGACAAGCGTCGCCGAAATCAATCGCCCGATAAGATTGCTCGCCACAGCGCCGGTTACGTAGGCGGCGAGCGCCGTCGCGGATTGCGCAGCCGTACAACGCTCAGCGAGATAGGCCATCGTCAAGGAAAATGCGGCCGCCATGAACAGGCCCTGCACCACGCGCAACGCCGAAAACGTCGCGAGATCAGCCACGGTGGAAAGCAGCATTGTCGGCACGGAGAGCAGGGCGAGACTTGCCAGAACGCCGGTGCGGCGGTTAATCCGGCCGCCTAAAAAAGCCATCGCAAGCCCTGCGACAGCCATGCCGAGCGTGCTTGCGTTCGCTGCAAGACCGATCGCCGCCGGCGAAGTCTGGAACCGCGTCGCGAGCGTCGGCAATATCGCCTGAACGGCGAAAAGATCGACGAGGGTTAGAAAGCCGACAAAGCCGATGATGATCGGCGTGCTGGAAAATCCGGCTTTCACGGACATGGGCTGATCGACGACATTCACAACGGTCGCTCCAAAAGAAAACGGCGGACGGCGAGCCAAGGAGAGAAAAGGCTCATCACCGTCCGCCTTGCGGCCCGAGGGCGGCGGCCGCACAGAGTTTCAAACCGGAGGGGGCGGTTTGTTTCGAAGGCGGTTTATTGGTCGTGCTTGACGTCCGCCGCGTAGAGGATTGCGGTTTCTTTGCCTTCGTTTTTCCACCAGTGCTTGAGGCCGGCGGTCTCAGTCGAAATATCGCCCGCCTTGTGCGTGACGCCGACCTTGCAGTCACTGCGATATTCCGTGATTTCGCCTTTCGCGGTGTAGATCAGGGCGGGGCGGTCCGTATGGTCATGCCAGGGCACGACGCCGTTGGGCTGAACTTCCAGCTTCCGAAAACGCAGACGTCGATCCTCGACGCCGTCGATTTCCTTCTGAAGATCAATTGAGCTCAGCTCATCGTCTGAGACCCCGACCGGCTCTGTCGCGCCGGTCGTGCGCACGTCCATTCCCGACAGATCGGCCGGGCATTGTCCGGCGTAAGCCGGCGCGGCGGATACGATGCCGACGAGCGCAAGCGCCGCGGCGCTTATAACGATCGCGCCGGCTTTTTTGGCGTTTTTCATAAGGTTTCTCCATCAACTTTTCTGGCGACTTTTCGCGTCGCCCTTTTTGATGGAGTATGAATACCGTCCGGCTCGCCGGATTAGAATTTGAATTAAGGCATGGGTTCCATGCGGCGGAGGCATAACCTCCGGGGCGCTTAGCTCATGTGCCGAAAAACTAACCGTATCGAGACGGATTGACCGTATCGGCCTCCGCCTTCAAACAGGCGAATTCACGGGCGGCACGTCAGACGACCATTCAACGCCTTCAAGTTGCGCCATCGCCTGCACCTCCAGCAAGGCGCCCGGAAAAGCCAGCGCTGAAATCTGCACGGCCGTCGTCGCGGGAAAGGCGACATTCGCATATCGCTTCGCGCGCACGCCCGCATGCTCCATCAATTTCGCCATGTCCGTCGTATACATGACCTCGCTGACGACATGGGAAAGGTTGGCTCCGCATTTGCCGAGCGTGATCTCCATGATATCGTAAATCCGATCAATCTGCAGCGCCATGTCATTCGGGTGTAATACCTGCGCCTGATCGTCGATGGAAATAATGCCGGCGAGATGAATGAGGCCGTTGGCGTGCACGAGCGCGGAGAATCCGAAGGCGTCTTCAACCGGCTTGTTGAAATGCAAGGTCTGACTGGCTTTCGCCATGGCGTAATCTCCTCAGATGTTTCGTATTCCGCTTATTTGATGAAATCGCCCGAGTCATGAGAGCGTGGAAACTCCCGGACGAGCGAAAGATATTTGTTGAGCGCGCGATCCGAGCGCGTCAGCGCGCCGGGGACGTATTTCAACGAATGGAGGATCGGCCTGTCGTCCGCGATAATGCTTTTCCCAAGCTGCAACAGCATCTGATGCACCATTGCGACACGCGCATTATCGGCCTCAGAGCCGTCACTCTTGGTCGTTCCAAGCGAGAAGAAGACCTGCGTCTTGCCAGGCGCCATCAGGTGGAAACCGGTCAGCGAGCAGACCCTGTGCCCGAGGAATTCGCCATATAGGCGGAAAAGGCTCGTGCCATAGATGCCGACGCGCGCATCAAGCGCCGGTCCCGTTCCGCCTTCGAGGCGCGCCTTGAGATCGTATTCAAGCGAAAAGTCCGTCCACTCGATCGCGTCGTATAGGTTCTCGAAATCGAATTCGAGACGATGGACGGCGCGCAAATGCTGCCAGTCCGGCGTATTGGCGCATACAACCCATGAATCGACCGGCAAAGCGGGAACGTCATAATCGACGAAAAAGTCGAGATCGCTTTCCGGAACGGGGTAATCCGGTATCTCCCACCACGGCTCCGCGCCGTTGAAAACCCACACGAGACCGAATTTCTCACGGACATGAAACTGATAGAGGCAGGCCATTTTCGGCGGCGGGTCGCCACTGCCGGTTTTCTCGCAAACGCCCTCGGTATTGAATTCCCACCGGTGAAAGGCGCACTGAATCCGATTGTCGACAATTTTCCCGACGGCGAGATCGGCGCCGACATGCGGACAATAGGCGGAAAAAACGCGC
>JAGRED010000177.1 GCA_020446725.1 Parvularculaceae bacterium
AATGATCGCCGATATCGCCTTCGCCGATTGCGCCCAGAATGGCGTCCGTCAGCGCATGCATGCCCGCATCCGCGTCGGAATGGCCCTTGAGTTTTTTCTCATGCGGAATTGAAACGCCGCAGAGGATGACCGCATTCCCAGGTTCGAATTCATGCACGTCGAACCCGCTGCCGGTCCGGAATTCATTCATGGCTTTCTTCCTGCCGAGAAGGATTTCGGCCATGCCGAAATCTTCCGCCTGCGTGATTTTCATATTGTCGGGCGAGCCGGCGACAAGGCTGACCCTCATGCCGGCGCGCTCGGCGACGGCCGCGTCATCGGTCAATGCCTCGCCGGCGGCTGCGCGGTGCGCGGCGAGGATTACGGCGAAACGAAAACCTTGCGGCGTCTGCGCGCGCCACAGGCCCTCGCGCGGAACGGTGTCGTCGATGCAGGGAAGCGTTCCACCCCCGGATCTTTTCAGCGTGTCGAAGACGGGCAGGGCGGCGATCGCCCCGCCGGTCGCGCCGGCGGCATCGATGACGCGGGTGATCGTCGCCTGATCGATGAACGGCCGCGCAGCGTCGTGTATGAGGACGATTTCGGGCTGCAGCGCGTCGAGGCTTTCCAGTCCGAGTCGGACGCTGTCCTGACGTTCCTTGCCGCCATGGACGGGCGCAAGGAGTTTGCGATGCCCCGCGAGGGCGCCCATCGCCTCCGCATAGAGATCGTCGTCGTCGGCATGGATGATGATCCGGACGCCGTCGATTTCCCGGTGGTCGAGAAACGCCCGGGCCGTTCGCGCAAGAACCGCCTCGCCTGCGAGCGGGCGGTATTGTTTCGGTCCGCCGGCGCCCGCGCGCGCGCCGCGTCCGGCGGCGACGATGACGGCGATGGTCTGGCGTTTCTCGGGCATTGACGTCGGATCGTTTCCAGCTTGCGGGCTTTTCATGACGTGGAATAGCGGATAGCGAAAGCCCCGTGATCAATATCGGTCCCATAACCCTGGCGAACAATGTGGCGGTCGCGCCGATGTCCGGCGTTTCCGACCTCCCGTTCCGGCGCGCCGCGTTTTCATC
The DNA here is from genome assembly GCA_020446725.1 of Parvularculaceae bacterium. Classification (GTDB taxonomy): domain Bacteria; phylum Pseudomonadota; class Alphaproteobacteria; order Caulobacterales; family Parvularculaceae; genus Amphiplicatus. The sequence continues at coordinate 1,059 of JAGRED010000177.1, forward strand.
GGGCGCAGGCCTCGTCGTCTCCGAAATGGTCGCGAGCGCCGAGCTTGCAAAAGCGCGCCCCGATGTCGTCCGCCGCGCCGAGGGCGATCCGGCGATTGCGCCATTCGTCATTCAGCTCGCAGGCCGCGATGAGCGCTGGATGGCCGAAGGCGCACGGCTGGCCGAGGCGTCAGGCGCCGACATCATCGACATCAATATGGGCTGCCCGTCGCGTCAGGTGACCGGCAAGGCGTGCGGGTCGGCGCTGTTGCGCGAACCTGAACGCGCGGTTCGCCTGATCGAAGCGACCGTCAAGTCGACGTCAAAACCCGTCACGTTGAAAATGCGTCTCGGCTGGGATCGCGATCTGCTTAATGCGCCCGAAATCGCTAGGGCGGCCCAAGAGGCCGGCGTTCAGCTGATTACGGTGCACGGGCGCACGCGGAACCAGTTCTACACCGGAAAAGCCGACTGGGCTGCGGTGAAAGAAACAAAGAGCGCCGTATCCATTCCCGTCATCGTCAATGGCGACATCGAAACGCTCGGCGATGCGCGCGCCGCCCTTGCGCAGTCAGGCGCTGACGGCGTGATGATCGGCCGTGCGGCGATCGGCCGACCATGGATCGCCGGCGCCCTGGCGAGAGCGCTTGTCATCGGCGCCGCAACGATCGACGAGCCGCCGCTGGAATTGCAGATCGAATTAACGCGGGCCCAGTATCGCGACACCCTCGCGCTCTATGGCGAACCCCTGGGCGTTCGCATGGCCCGCAAGCATCTCGCCGCCTTTGTTGATCAGGCGCCGATCGATGTTTCTCCCTCGGCGCGCAAAATCGTCCGTGCGGAAATCTGTAGGGCCGCCAACCCGGCAATTGTCGAACGCCTGCTTGAGGGGCTGCCCCTCAAGGCTGGCGAAGGGCGGGCGGCTGCTTAACCACGTTGCGGCTTTCCAGCAACATTTGTGTTGATTTTTAGCAACAATCGAAGCACTATCCGGCGCTGCGGCGTTCACTGTTGCGCGGGGGCGACAGAAAAGCCGACCCGTTGGGGGCGGGTGTTTGGGTGGTGGTAGCGTCCCCTTGCGGGATGGATTGCTAAC
>JAGRED010000178.1 GCA_020446725.1 Parvularculaceae bacterium
AATCCTGTTTTGCAGATCCCTGGGGGGGCGCGCCGCGTCAGGCCGATCAACTCGCCGAGCTGATCGAGAAATCGGGGTTCCGCATCAATGACGCCGTCGATGAAACGCGCGCCTTCCTGCCGCTCATCTCGCGCGGGTGGTCGCGCTGGCGCAGCGCCTATGAGCGGGCGCGGGATTTTCCGAACCGGCGTGAGCGTGCGGACTATGTCCGGCTTCTCGCGCAATATGCGCATCTGTGGGCAGAGCGTTTCGATGCAATCAAGGCCGGCCAGTTGCAGGTTACGCGGATACTGGCGCGCCGGAAGGGCTAGTCGCCTTTAACGCCTGTATTTCCACCAATCATCGATCCGGGCAAAGACGATATAGAGCGCGGACAGGACGATGATGACGAGCAGCGCGAATTGAAGCTGCGCGTCGACGGCATGCTTTTCATGTTTCGACGGGCGTTCCTGACCCATTTCGATGGACTGGATCGTCGCATCGCCAGCAGTCGGCGCATCCGGGTTTTCAGGATTCGTCACGGGAGCATCGCCGCCATCCGTTCCGCTGTCTGCCGCAGCGCCGTCTGTTCCGCCATCGTCTGGCGTGACGCCGCCGTCGCTCGCGCCGTCAGCGCTCGCATCCGGCGCATCTGATGTTCCGTCGTCGGACGATCCGTCGCCGATATCGCCGCCGGCGTTCGGGGCGCCCGGCGTATCGCCGCCGAGCCCGCCCTGATCGGCCGGTTTTTCGGTCAGTCCCGTTCCCTGTTCGATATTGGTCTCGATATGGTCGAGCTCTTCCGCGCTGTCCTTGCCGATCGTCGATGCGGCGGCGCCCGCGCCGCCCGCGACGGCAGCGCCTTGAATGGTGCGGCTGTCGCCGAGATTTTCTCGGCGCGGCGCTTCTTCGACCGGCGTTACGCGAGAATTTTCAGCGATATCTTCCGGCTTGTTGACGATCGGCGGATTGACCGGCGTCAGGAAGAGTGCGCGTTCGGCTGCGCGGCGGCGGGTCAGGCCGCGAACCTCGCGCAGGACGCCGCCGACGGTCGCCTTGTTCCACCAGGTGAGCGCTTCAGCCGCGCCGAGCCGGTCATTGCGGTTGAGGCGCTTGCGCGCCGTCGAATTCTTGAACGCGCCGGCCCCGACATTGAAGACGAAGGAGACGAGCGCGTCGAACTCGTTCTGGTTGAGAGAGACGCCGGCCAGTTGCTCGACGGCGCGCTCGCGCGGTGCGATGTCGCGACGAAGAAGCTCTTCCGCTTCGCGCTCATTGATCTTCTGGTTCGGGCCGGCGGTTTCGGTGTGGCCGTAGCCGATGGTCCACACGCCAGCGATGTCCTGATAGGATTCAAGCTCAAGCCCTTCGAACCGCTTGATGAGGTCGATGCCGGCCTCTGAAATCTTCATTCGAGCGATCCCCCGGGACCCAAACTTACCACGCATGGCCAGCCTAGCGGCTAAATCAGGCGGAAGGTAGGCCGCGAGCGTGGTCCGGCCGATCACGCTTTCGCGCCCTTTGCCTCGGGCGCGGATGTGCTAGGCTCCCTTTGGGGCGCAGTGCGCGGGTATCAGGTCCTGGTGAGGGGTTACATGCATAAGATATTGAAATTGCTGGTTGCTGCGGCGGCTATCGGCGTTGCGCCAGCGTCGGCTCAGAACACATTCGCCTCGTCCGGCGGCGCCCTCGGCGATTCGGTCAGCGCGGCGGATGTCACGGCTCTGCTGGCGGATTTCTCGATTTCGGCGGAACTGCGCGGCAATCCGTCCGGCGGCTCGCCGAGCCTCGTGGCGACGACGGATGGCGGCGCGAAATTCCTTATCGGCTTTTTCGAATGCGCTGACGCTGCGAAGCCTGCGGGTTGCAAACAGATCATGGTGTCGACCGCGCAGGCGTCGGGCGGCGTCGCGTTTGAAGACCTCAACGCGTTCAATGGCCGGTCAAGCGTGACGACCGTTGTCTATGAGCCGACCAACCAGATTTTGATCTTCGGCCGCAACATTTTCATGCCGGGCGGCATCGGCCGCGAAAACGTCAAGCTTCAGATCGCCCTTTTCCTCAGCGATATGCAGCAATTCGTTGAAGGTCGGCGCGCATCCGCGAAGTCTGTCTCATTCGTCGCGACGCCGAAGCTGAAATCGAAGATCTCGTCGATGACGGCGCCGGCGACGGACGAGGCGCCGGCGGTCTCGGTCAGCCTTGATCGGTCGGCGGAGATCGAAATCGCTATCGCCAATTCGCTCGACGTCGATTTCAGCGTGAAAGCAGCCGAATAGACCTGGCGTTATACGCTAGGCCTTGCTGTCAAGAATGAGCGGCGCGGCGCCGGCGCGTTTTGCGCCATAGCCGGGCTCGCTCGTTTTCGCCGCTTCCTCGGCGATCGCTTTCATCACGCTTTCGCTGGCGGCTCTTGCGCCCGTGATGAGCGCGCGCTGGTGTTGCGCTCTCGCTTCGAAGGTTTTTGTCAGCTCACGCAGTTGCTCGATGAGCCCATCGCCGGCGCCGCTCACACAGGCGCGGTCGGCGGCGACCTGACGGATCGACTGGGCGTAGGCGGCGGCGAGGCGCGCCTTGTCGGGCTGCAGCGCGGCGAGTTCGCGCGGCCGGCGCGCTTCAAGAAGCGCGTTTTCTTCCGTGATGATCTCGGTCAGCTCTTCCGTGAGAGCGATCAGTGTCTTCACGCGCGTTATCGCGTCGAGAGCGGCTTCGCTCATGGTTTCATCTCCTTCGGACCCTCAACGCCGCTACGGGCGCTTTGAATGTCGATCAGCGTCGAACGAACATGACTTGCAATTCCAAACCCGCCGCGGTCCGCCATCGCCTTGGCGTAGGCTTCCTGAAGCAGGCTCTTGAAGAACTCCTCACTCTTGCCGCCGCCCGCGATTTCCGGCGTCGATACCGAATTGAACAGCGGCGAAAGCATCTGCGCGATGAAAACCGCCTCGAACTCCTTTGCCGCATCGGCGAGGCGCGCCTGCGCGCCGCCTTGCGCGGGAGGAAAAGCGCTGCGCGAGGTGATCAGGGACGTTTCCATCACAGAACCTCAATATCCGCCTGCAACGCGCCCGCCGCCTTGATCGCCTGAAGGATCGCAATGAGATCGCGCGGTGAAACGCCGAGCGCATTAAGCCCGTCAACGAGATCGCGGAGGCGAACGCTTTCCTCGACGATCTTGAGGTCGGCAGGCTCATCATCGGCGCCGACGGATGTGCGGGGCACGACGACGGTTTCACCGCCTCGCGAGAACGGGGATGGCTGGCTCACCTGCGGCGTTTCGCCGACCGAGATCGTGAGATTTCCCTGCGCAATCGCGACGGTGGAAACGCGCACGTCATCGCCGATGACGACGACGCCCGCCGTTTCATCAATCACGACTTTCGCGCGCGTGTCCGCGTTGACGCTGATCGTTTCGACGCGGGCGATCAGCGCGACCATGTCGCCGGAATAATTCTGCGGACGATTGAGTTTGACGGTGCCGGGGTCGGCGACGGATGCGGTTCCTGCGCCGAGCGCTGCGTTGATCGCCGCGCTGATCCGGTTCGCTGTGGTGAAATCCGGATTTCTGAGCGCCAGTCGAACTGAGGTGCGCGCGGCGATTTCATAGGCGATCTCGCGTTCGACGACGGCGCCGTTGGCGATGCGTCCATTGGTCGGCACGCCGCGGATCAAAGACGCCGCCTGTCCGCGCGCGGCGTAGCCGCCGACGGCGAGCGACCCTTGTGCGACGGCGTAGACCTCGCCATCTGCGCCATAGAGAGGGGTCACGAGAAGGACGCCGCCCCGCAGGCTTTCGGCGTCGCCGAGCGCAGACACGGAAACGTCAATGCGCGCGCCTTGCGTTGCGAAAGGCGGCAGGTTCGCCGTCACCATGACCGCGGCGATATTCTCAGTGTCGAGCGCTTCCGAGCGAATGTTGACGCCCATGCGCTCCAGCATTGAAACCAGACTCTCACGCGTGAACGGCGTATTGCGAATGCGATCGCCCGTGCCGTCGAGGCCGACGACGAGACCGTATCCGATCAGCATGTTGTCGCGAACGCCTTCAATATCGGCGAGATCTTTGATGCGCGCCGCCGAATGAGCCGGCCCGATCGAAACTGAAAGCGTCAACGAGAGAAAGAACGCGAACAGGAAGACCTTCGTGAGGAAGACCTTAGTATGGCTGTGCGCGAATCTGGGCGTATGGCTGTGCACGGTCGGTCACTCATTCAGCGCCCGCGGAATCGGGGCGCCCTTCCTGAGCGAGAGCCGTGCCAGTCGGCGCATGTGGAGAAAAATCTGCAAATCCAAGCGATTAGGCGTCGTTCCCTGCAGGCGTCGACTCCAAGCGCCGGCAAATTCGGAACTTCCTGCCGGGAAATTTTTTCCTGTTTAACGAAACCTTTATGACGCCGCTTCATTCTGGCGTGGAAGCGAATTGATCGGCGTACCGATGATCAAGGTGACGGGAACGGGCGGGCCTGCATCTGCGCGCGGCGCGCGTGGTGCGGGACCTTCGCGCGCATCGTCTTCAGGCGGTTTCAAAGTCGATGACGCCGGCGCGCCGTCCGCATTGGTTTCGTCCGCTGGCGTCGGCGAGGCGGCGTCCGCCTCGGCTCTGGGCGCGCTCATTGCGCTGCAGGGCGATGAGCGCCGCAAGGGCGCGCGTCATCATGCCATGGCGGAACGCATGCTTATGCTGCTTGAACGGGTTCGCGACGGCCTCGTCGAAGGCCGAATCGGCGTCGCTGACCTCGAAGCGCTGGGCAATGCTGCAAGTGCGAAATTGGATGACCCTGATGAGCGGCTCGCGGCCATTTATGCGGAAATTGCGCTGAGGGCCCGCGTTGAACTCGCCAAACTCGGTCGCTGAACAAGAGCCTGGCGGGGCCGGAAACCTATTTGTCAGAAATTTGAAATTGAATGCCGGCGCAGTCATCTCGGCGTCGCACTTTTGCGACTTGAGGCGGCCAGACGGCGCGACTATACAGGCCGCGCTCGAAGGGAGGGATTCGAGGTGTTCGGAGCGAAAAAGGCGAGTAAGTCTGTGAACGGGAAAAAGAAGAAGACGGCCGAAACCGACCTTGCGGATTATCGGCCGAGCGACGGCGAGCCGTTCATGAATGACCGCCAGAAAGAATACTTCCGGCGGAAGCTTCTTGACTGGAAAGCGGACATTTTGCGCGAGAGCAAATACACGCTCGAGCAACTTCAGGAAGAAAGCCTCCACCTTCCCGATATTGCGGATCGCGCATCGAGCGAAACCGACAAGGCGATCGAACTCAGGACCCGCGATCGCCAGCGCAAGCTGATTTCGAAAATCGACTCGGCCTTGCGGCGGATTGAAACCGGCGAATACGGTTTTTGCGAAGAGACAGGCGAGCCGATCGGCATCCGCCGGCTTGAAGCGCGGCCGATCGCAACCTTGTCGCTTGAAGCGCAGGAACGCCACGAGCGGTCGGAAAAGGTTCATCGCGACGATTAAGGTTGGAGGCTCTCGCCTCAACGCCGTCTGGCCGCCGACATTGGTCCGCATGCGTGCGTTTGGTGACGAAGCCGGCCTTGATCGAGATTGCGATTTTCTACGTGCGTTTTGATGAGGCTGCGCTGCGATTTCGAATGTGGCGGCGTTGAAATTTTTCTTCCGCAGTCCGTGATACGCAGCCCGCAAGATAATGACGGCTGCAAGGACGCGATTGCGCTTTGCATGTTGGAGTGCGAGTCGTCATCGTTAACGACGCAATTCCTCATGCGCTGATCGACATCGCCCGTTCGCGAGCGCTCGCTGTCGCCAGCTTTTTCGGTTCCGGTCCTGCCGCCGGCTGGGACGTGGCGCTTTCTCGTTTGGACCCCGCGTGGATCTGGCTTGCAAAAGATATAAAGATATCCTTATATGTTTGCCAAAAGGAGGACGCCGATGGCTGGCGAGGACCTATTCCCGGGACGCAAAGAGCGGATCGTGGCGCTCAAAGCAGCGCTCAGCGAGCGAATTGTCGTCCTCGACGGGGCGGCGGGAACGTTCATCCAGTCCTACAGCCTTGATGAGGCAGGCTACCGCGGGACGCGCTTCGCCGACTGGACCTCGGACGTGCGCGGCAACAACGACCTCCTGATCCTTTCGCGGCCGGACATCGTCGCGGAGATGCATCGCGCCTATCTCGCCGCCGGCGCCGACATGATCGAGACGAACACCTTTTCTTCCACGACGATCGCGCAGGCCGATTACGAGATGGAAGCGCTCGCCTATGAGATGAATGTCGAAGGCGCGCGCATCGCGCGCGCAGAGGCCGACAAGGCGGCGGCGCCAAACCGACCGCGCTGGGTCGCCGGCGCGATCGGGCCGACAAACCGAACGGCATCCATATCCCCCGACGTCAATGATCCCGGCAAACGCAATGTCGATTTCGATACGCTTGTTTCTTCTTACGGCGAAGCGGCGAGGGGCCTCATCGAGGGCGGCGCCGATACGATCCTAATCGAGACGATTTTCGACACGTTGAATGCGAAAGCGGCGATCTATGCGGTGCGCGCGCTGTTTGACGAACTTGGCTTCGACGTGCCTGTCATGCTGTCGGTGACGATCACCGACCAGTCGGGGCGCACCCTGTCCGGGCAGACAGCCGAAGCGTTCTGGCATTCTGTCCGCCACGCGAAACCGATTTCCGTCGGCATCAATTGCGCGCTCGGTCCGGATTTGATGAGGCCGTTTGTAGCCGAACTTGCCCGTGTCGCGGACTGCGCGTTGTCCGCCTATCCAAACGCCGGCCTGCCGAACGCCTTCGGCGGATATGACGAAACGCCTTCGTCGATGTCAGCGCATCTTTCGGAATGGGCGAAGTCAGGCCTTCTCAATATTGTCGGCGGATGCTGCGGCACGACGCCCGATCACATCGCGGCGTTCGCCCTCGCCGTGAAAGGCGTGAGCCCACGCGAGATCCCGACAGCGCCCCCGGCCCTGAGATTGTCGGGGCTTGAACCGTTCACGCTCGCGCGGTGAAGGCGCCGCTCGGATCACCTATCCTCCACGACCTCATGTCGAAACCGATCCGGCGAAGATCGAGGCGCTGGTTCGCAGTCGCCCCTTCGCCCATTTTTTCACTGCGGACGCGGAAATGTCCGTCACGCGCATTCCCTTCGCAATCGACGCTGACGAGGGTGGGGTGCGCGGGCTTCGCGCGCATCGGGCTTTGAGCCCTCACGAGGATGGTCGCGCCGTCGGCGCGTTGATGAACCGGCGTCTTGGCGGATGAGGCCGCGCCTCGCATTGTCTGTATTCGTCAAATTCGATAAGACCGCGCGATGACCGACCTTTCCGCCCAGATCGATTGGCTCGCCCGTCTCGTCGCGCATGACACGACGTCGTCGAAGTCCAATCTAAGTCTCATTGATGACGTCGAGCCCTATTTGCAGGCGCACGGCGCCGAAACGCATCGCGTCTGGAACGCCGAGCGGACGAAGGCCAACCTCTATGCGATCGTCGGTCCGAAGGTTGAGGGCGGCGTCATCCTTTCCGGACACACCGATGTCGTGCCGATCGACGGGCAGGACTGGTCGAGCGACCCCTGGACGTTGACGGAAAAGGACGGGAAGCTCTACGGCCGCGGAACATGCGACATGAAAGCGTTTTCAGCGATCGCGTTGTCGCTGCTGCCCGAAATGGCGGCGGCCGGATTGAAGCGCCCGGTAATCTTCGCGCTTTCCTATGATGAGGAGATCGGACTTCTTGGCGCGCCGCATATGATTGCGGAGATACGTGACCGCTTGCCGGCGCCGTCGGCCGTCATCGTCGGCGAGCCGACAATGATGAAAGTAATCGACGGCCATAAGGGAATTGCGTCTTTCAGAACCGTCGTGACCGGCTTCACCACCCATTCAAGTCAGACGGATCGCGGGGTTTCCGCCGTTGAGGTCGCTGCAATACTTATCGCGAAGCTTTCGGAGATGCGTGAGGCGCGGGCGCGCAGCGCGGATCCTGACAGCCCTTTTTCGCCGCCCTATTCGACGATGACGGTCAATGTC
>JAGRED010000179.1 GCA_020446725.1 Parvularculaceae bacterium
GGCGAACACGGAATAACCGCCGTGCACTTTCGCGATGTTGTTGATGAGTTCCTGAATAAGAACCGTCTTGCCGACGCCCGCGCCGCCGAAAAGGCCGATTTTGCCGCCCTTGGCGTAGGGGCAAAGAAGGTCGACGACCTTGATGCCGGTGACGAGGATTTCCGCTTCCGTCGACTGTTCGACGAAGGGCGGCGCTTCCTGGTGGATGGCGCGTTTCGCCGTGTGATCGACCGGGCCGGCTTCATCGACCGGTTCGCCGATGACGTTCATGATGCGCCCGAGCGTGCCGTCGCCGACCGGCACCGAAATCGCCGCGCCCGTGTCGATGACTTTCTGGCCGCGCACAAGACCTTCTGACGAGTCCATCGCGATCGTGCGAACCGAATTCTGTCCGAGATGCTGCGCCACCTCGAGGACAAGGCGGTTGCCGTTATTGTCCGTTTCGAGCGCGTTCAGGATCGCCGGCAAATCGCCGTCAAACTCGACGTCGACGACAGCGCCGATAACCTGGCTGATGCGACCTTCTTTGCTCATGACCGTTCTTCCTTCGTTTATTCTCAAGTCTAGAGCGCTTCGGCGCCCGAGATGATTTCGATGAGTTCTTTGGTGATCTGCGCCTGGCGGGCGCGGTTATATTGAAGCGTCAGCTTGTCGATCATATCGCCGGCGTTGCGCGTCGCATTATCCATCGCGGTCATCGACGCGGCCTGCTCCGAGGCGACGTTTTCGAGAAGCGCGCGGAACACCTGCACAGCGACGTAACGCGGCAACAACGCTTTCAGAATTTGATCTTCTTCAGGCTCGTATTCGTAAACGGCGCCTTTCAGATCCGGCGTTTCAACGCCTTCCGGCGCGACGGCGGGAATGATCTGCTGCGCGGTCGGCACCTGGCTGACGACGTTCTTAAACTGGCCGTAAAAGAGCGTCGCGACGTCGAACTCGCCGGCGCCGAACATCTCAAGAACTTTTTCGGCGATTTCGTTCGCCTGCGCGAAACCGATCTGACGCACTTCGGCGAAATTCGTTTTCCAGATGATGAGATCGCCATAAAGGCGCTTCAGCTGGTCGTTGCCCTTACGGCCGACGGTGACGATCTTGACCGCCTTGCCCTCGCTCTGGAGCTTGACGATGCGCTCGCGCGCAAGTCGCACGATCGACGAGTTGAAGGCGCCGCAAAGGCCTTTGTCCGCGGTTGCGACGATCAGGAGATGAACCTTGTCGCCGCCCGTGCCGGCTAGAAGTTTCGGCGCGTTCGGATTGTCTTTCGCCGAAGCCGCGAGATTGGCGAGCACGCCCTCCATCCGCTCCGTATAGGGACGGGCGGCCTTGGCGGCTTCCTCGGCGCGACGCAGCTTCGCCGCGGCGACCATCTGTTTCGCCTTGGTGATCTTCTTCGTCGACTTGACCGACTCGATCCGGTTTTTGAGGGCCTTTAGGCTCGGCATCGCTCTCTCGCTTTAGGCGAACTTTTTCACGAAGGAATCGAGGATCGAGACAAGCTTGTCCTCGTCCGCCTTCTCAAGTTTTCCGGTTTCGCGAACCGTCTTGAGGAGACCCGCGTGATCGGCGTGAAGATGGCGGAGGAATTCCTTTTCAAATTCCTGAACGCGGTTTTTCGGCATCTTGTCGAGATAGCCGCGGACGCCCGCGAAAATGACGCAAACCTGCTCTTCGACTTGAAGCGGCGAATATTGCGGCTGCTTCATCAGCTCTGTGAGGCGGTCGCCGCGCGCAAGAATACGCTGCGTCGTCGCATCGAGGTCCGAACCGAACTGCGCAAAGGCGGCGAGTTCGCGATATTGCGCAAGCTCGCCTTTGATCTTGCCGGCGACCTGTTTCATCGCCTTGACCTGCGCCGAGGAGCCGACGCGCGAAACGGAAAGACCGACGTTCACCGCCGGGCGAATGCCCTGATAGAACAGATCGGTTTCGAGGAAGATCTGTCCGTCGGTGATCGAGATGACGTTGGTCGGGATGTAGGCCGAAACGTCGTTCGCCTGCGTTTCGATGATCGGCAACGCCGTCAACGAACCGGCGCCATGATCGGCGTTCAGTTTCGCCGCGCGCTCAAGAAGGCGCGAGTGAAGATAGAAAACGTCGCCCGGATAGGCTTCCCGGCCCGGCGGACGGCGCAGCAAGAGCGACATTTGACGATAGGCGACGGCCTGTTTCGAAAGATCGTCATAAATCATCAGCGCGTGCATGCCGTTGTCGCGGAAATATTCGCCCATGGCGCAACCGGCGAATGGCGCGAGGAACTGCAGCGGCGCCGGTTCCGACGCCGTCGCGGCGACGACGATCGAATATTCAAGCGCGCCGTTGTCTTCGAGCGTCTTGACGATCTGCGCAACAGTTGAGCGCTTCTGGCCGATCGCGACGTAAACGCAATAGAGCTTTTTCGACTCGTCGCCCGCGGCGTTGATTTCTTTCTGGTTGAGGATCGTGTCGATGCAGATCGCGGTCTTGCCGGTCTGGCGGTCGCCGATGACAAGTTCGCGCTGGCCGCGGCCGACGGGGATCATCGCGTCGATCGCCTTGATGCCTGTCTGCACCGGTTCGTGCACGGATTTGCGCGGCAGGATGCCCGGCGCCTTGACGTCGACGATGCGCCGTTCGGCCGCTTCGATCGGGCCTTTGCCGTCAATCGGGTTGCCGAGAGGATCGACGACGCGGCCGAGAAGGCCCTTGCCGACCGGCACGTCGACGATCGACTTCGTGCGCTTGACTGTGTCGCCTTCCTTGATGTTCCGGTCTTCGCCGAAAATAACGACGCCGACGTTATCGCTCTCAAGGTTCAGCGCCATGCCTTTCACGCCGTCGGAGAACTCGACCATCTCGCCCGCCTGGACGTTGTCGAGACCGTAAACGCGCGCAATGCCGTCGCCGACCGAGAGCACCTGACCGATCTCGGAGACTTCGGCGTCCTTGCCGAAATCCTTGATCTGCTGCTTCAGGATGCTGGAAATTTCAGCCGCGTTCAGTTCCATGGCTTCAAGCCTCTTTCATCACGGATTTCAGTCGATTGAGTTTGGTCTTGAGGGATGAGTCGATCATTTTCGACCCTACCTTCACGATCATGCCGCCGAGCAGGTCCTTGTCGACCTTGACGGAAAGATTGACCGCCTTGCCGACGACGCGCTCGATCTCGCCGCGCAGGCGCTTCGTCTGTTCATCGTTCAGCGGCGCGGCCGAAACAGCCTCCGCGCTCACCTCGCCGCGATGGTCGGCGAGACGCCGCGTGAAAGCGACGATGATGCCTTCAAGCGCAAACAGCCGCCGGTTCGCCGCAACGACGCCGATGAATTTGCGAACGAGGTCGCTGACGCCGGCTTTCGCGGCGATCGCCGCCACGGCCCGCGCCTTTTCGTCCGCGCCGTAAACGGGGCTCGCCAGGAAAGCCCGGAAATCGGACGACGAGGCCGAAAGAGCGGAAAGCGTTTTGAAATCCGCCTCGACGCGCTCAAGAGCGCCTTCTTCCAGCGCGAGATCGAACAGGGCTTCAGCGTAGCGTTGAGCCGCGCCGGAAACCATCGGCGAATGAGAAGCGTCCGAAGACATGAGGGCGTTTGAGCTCCCGTCCGGTCCGGCGCTCGCGTGAGCACCCAAGCGATTGAATTTACAGCGAATTTAGGAGCCGACCTTGCGCGCGCAAATAGCCCCTCGACGCGAATTGGCGTGCCGATAGCATGGACCTCGCGGCGACGCAACAATCGCCGCTGCGGCGGAATGGCTGGCGACACCCCTCGCATCTGGCGGGTTGGCCGAACCGTCGCCCGCAAGCTCGCCTTGGTTGCGGCCCATGTGCTATACACCAGCATAAGACTGAACGGTCATTAGGGGGCTCACCGCATGTTGAATAAATTTATCGCCGCAGCGTTCGCCGTTGCGTCACTGGCTCTTCATCCCGGAATTGCGGCGGCCGAAGCCCAGGCTGAAATTTACGGCGCCCTGCCCGCCGTGACGGACGTCCAGATTTCACCTGACGGTTCCACACTCGCCATGTTGCGCGCGGTTGGCGATCGGATGTCGGTCGTTTTCTACGACCTGAACAATCCGCAGGCCAAGCCCGCCGGCGTTGAGGTCGGCGGCGGCAAGGCGCGTGATCTTGTCTGGGCGAATAACGAACACGTTCTCGTACTCGCGTCGCAGACCGGCCGCATGCAGGTGACAACCGGACTTGAGACGATCGAATTCTTCCGGTGGTTTTCGGTGTCTAAGTCGACGATGAAATCAGTCGTCTTGTTCGGGAACGAGGGTCGTTACTACCTTTCATCAGCGGGCGATCTGATCGCGACAAATCCGAACGATGAACTTCACGCCGTTTTCGCTCGCATCACCGTCAATAATATTTTGGAAAGAGCCACCGACACCCGATTGGGCGGGGGCAATGCCGGATTCACATATGATTTGTTTAATGGAAATCTGAAAACCGGCGAGACGGACCGCAGCGCCGCCGGCGGACCCAACACCTATGATTGGCTCGTCAGGCCGTCCGGCGAACCGCTCGGCCGCATCGATTATGACCGCGGCAAAGGCGAGTCTGTCCTTTTTATCAAGCCGGAGGGCAGCGGCGATTTCAAACGCGTCAGCTCGTATCCCGACAAGCCCGGAGCCGTATACGGATTTGAGCTCTATGGATTGGCCCCAGACGGCCAGGGCCTCGTCGCAGCAAAGCCAGGCGACGGAAATCGTCGCGCACTATTCAGGATTGATCCCATTTCCGGCGAAGCGACGACTACGCTGTTCCTAAATCCGAGATACGACATCGATCGGGTCATCTTTGATTATCGCGCTGCAAAGGTGACCGGCGTTCGTTTCACTGACGACATTCCCCGGTATGTCCATTTCGATCCGGACGAACAAAAAACCCAGATATCTCTCGAAAAAGCGCTGTCCGGCGCATCGCCAAGCATCATTTCAAAGTCCGCTGACGGCTCAAAGATGGTTGTAAAAGCCTTGTATACGGATCATCCGGAGCAGTTTTTCCTTTTCGACCGCTCGGCGAAGACTCTCAACATGATCGCGAGCGCCTATCCGGCGATCGATGGAAGGGTCGTCGCCCGGAAGGAAAGATTCGATCACGCAAGTTCGGATGGGCTGAATATCCCTGGCTACCTGACAGTGCCGGCGAACACCGCGAAATCGAACCTGCCGCTGATCGTCCTGCCGCATGGCGGTCCGCAGGGGCGGGACGACATGACGTTCGAGTGGTGGCCGTTCTTCTACGCTGCGCACGGATATCTTGTTTACCAACCGAACTTTCGCGGATCGGACGGTTATGGCGCGGATTTCGTTTCCTCCGGATTTGGGGAGTGGGGCCGCAAAATGCAGGACGACATTACTTTTGGCGTCAAGAAGTTGATCGCTGACGGGGTTGTCGATCCGAAACGCATCTGCATCGTCGGCGCCAGCTACGGCGGTTACGCGGCGCTCGCCGGCGCAACGCTTACGCCAGACCTTTACGCCTGCGCTGTCAGCGTCAATGGCGTCTCAAACCTTCCCGCGCTGATCGGCCGGTCTGCGCGCTGGAGCGACTGGGCGGAGGATTACTGGGATGTAAGGCTGGGAAGCCGTTTCCGCGACAAGAAGGCGCTTGAAGAAGTCAGCCCGACGGAAAACGCCGAAAAGGCTATTGCGCCGGTCTTGATCATCCATGGACGCGACGACACCGTTGTTCCCTACAGCCACGCCATCAGAATGCAGGATGCTTTAAAAGCAGCGGGCAAAAGCGTCGAACTTGTTGAATTGAAAGGCGAAGATCACTGGCTGTCGCGTGCGCCATCAAGAACAGTGACGCTTGAAAAATCGCTCGAGTTCATCAACCGCCATATCGGCGCCGACTAGACCTTACAGGAAATCGATTCGCGCGCGGTTGCGTCCCATCGCGACGCTCCCCTTTCTGGGGCGCGCCGACTTCCTGTGCATTACAGCCCGGAAAGGCGGCGGAGACGCCGAAGCAACCCGCTGCGGCGGCTCGATTATTTTTCAACATAATCAAATATGATCTGCATGCTGATTATTAGTCGTTGAAGCGTCACAACTGAATTCACATTACATTCTAGCGATTTAGCGAAATGTAAGGTGCGGCGGCGCGCCGGGACTTTCTAGACCTCCGCCTCACCAGCAATAAGCGGAGAGTGTCTAGGTGCGCATTAAGGGGCTGGGGGGTTCGATCGCATCGGCTGTCATCACGGCGGCCGCCTCAATAATCATCATGGGATGCAACGTCGCCGCAGCGGCGCCGGGTCCGGTCGCTTGTGCGGGACCGCGCGCGCCGGTGACGCCGCTCGCGTCGCATCATCTCGCCAGTCTATCAAAGCTTGATGCGATCGCGCCTGCCGCCGGCGGCGTGAAGGCCGTGCGCTCCGGCGCGTGGTCGGATCAGGGAACGTGGGGCGGCAAAGCGCCGACCGGCCGCGTCATCATTCCGTCCGGCGTCAGCGTCGTTTTCGACCTCGCCGACAGTCCCGTCCTTAAGTCCGTTCGCGTCGAGGGGTGTCTTGAACTGTCAGACAGCCGGAACACGCGCCTCAACACGGAATTTCTCTACGTCGCGCCGGGCGGCGAACTGCTCGCGGGGGCGCCGACGGCGCCGATCTCGCCATCGTTCACGGCGGAAATCGTGTTTCCCGATCTTGGTCCGCTCGATGTCAGGACGGATCCGACACTCACCGGCAAGGGCCTTGTCGCCGCATCGCGCGTCAGGCTTTACGGCGCGCTGAAAACATCGCGCGCCAAAACGGCGACAGCGCCAAAACGCGGCGATGTCGACATCCGGCTTGCGCAGGCGCCGAGCGGCTGGCGCGCCGGCGACCGCGTCGTCCTGACGGGAACGCGCTTTATTGCCCAGACGAAAAAGAACCGTCAGGTTGTCGCGAGCCCGACAGAAGACGAAGTCCGGTTCATCAAGTCGATCAACGGATCGACCGTGACGCTGGATCAGCCATTATCGTTTGATCACCTCGCGCCCGATCCTGCGGTCGGCGCCTATCTCGCCAACTATTCGCGCAATATCCGTCTTGCGACGCTCAACGGCGCCGCATTGCCGCCAAGCCGGCGCGCGCATTCGATGTATATGTCGACGGAAACGACGCTTCAGGGCGTCGAATTCTTCGAGATGGGCCGCACCGACAAATCAGTGCGCGCAATTGACGCCGCAGCGCTGACGTCGCCGACGCCGACCTCAAATGTGAAGGGACGTTATCCGCTTCATCTGCATCAATCGGGATTTGTCGCCGACGATGCGGCGCCGGTCGTGCGCGACGTCGCCGTGTGGGGCTCGCCGGGTTGGGGCGTCGCCCAGCACGCCGGCAACGCTTTTCTGTTCCAGAACAACACCTGGAACACGTTCGGCGCCGGGTTTGTTTCCGAAAGCGGCAATGAAACGGGCGCGTGGGTTGAAAACACCGCGATCAAGGCGGTCGGCGTCACCCATCTCGTCAAGGACGGAACGGATGTCGGCGCGTTCGACCTCGCCCGCACCGGCGACGGCTTCTGGATGCAGAGCCGGTCAGTGCGTCTTCATAACAACCTCGCGGCCGGCATGACGGGCGGCAACGGTTTCGTATTTTTTCACCGCAATAACGATCTCGGCAGCCGCTTTCCGCTGAGCGCGCAATTTGTCGCGCAAAATCTCTGCATGCCGGCGGCGATGCGTTTTCGCTCCCAGGCGATCGACAAACCCGGCATCGCTCAGTTTACAGACAATGAGGTTATTGCGAGCAAGACGGGATTTCATGTCGTCAAACCGTCTCCGCTTGAACCCCATGATATCAGATCAGTCATCGACCATTTCACCGCATGGGAGGTCGAGGAAGGCGTTTTACTCACCTACACCTCGCGCTACACGGTCCTCAACAGCCTGTTGATCGGCGCAGCCGGCGGAACGAAGACGCTTGGCGTGAAGTTCGGCAAGAACACGTATGACCTTGCGGTCGTCAACACGAAAGTCGCGAATTTCGAATACGGCGTCGATCTGTCGAAAATCACCTCGCGCACTTTCGGGCCGACAAGCGAATACACGCTCGCCGGCGTGACCTTCAGCAACATCAAGGCGCAACAGCTCCTGTCGCGCGATCAGTCCGACCAGATTTTGAACGCGATGCCGCGCATCACGCCGGCGTCGGTCGCGTTCTCGTGGGGATCAGGCCCCGTCAACACGGCCGCCGGGCCGACCCTTCTCGTCACCGGCGTCAAGACCGACACATCGGGCCGATCGCCCTATCCGCTCGCCGCCAAGGAATTCCTGCTCAACGCGGCCGGCTTTCGAGCCCTCGCAGCCGAACGCGGATGGCATACGCTGACGACCGGCGGTCGCGCGCTTGTCGTGCCGGAATTCTATTCCGACCGGCTGACGGGCGAGGTTTTCCAGACGTCGTTCATCGCAAAAACGCCGGCGAAATTCGCCTGGCCGAGTCAGAAGCTCGACGGCTCTTCCGCCGATCAGGGCGCCCTTGATCCCAAAGCCGGAGCGCCGACGGCGAATGAGGATGCGGTTTCGGTTCCGCGCAATGGAAAAGCGACGATCGCCGCTCTTGCAAACGACAGATCGAATGATGGCGCGCTCTTCCCGTCGGGTTTCACCCACGCCCGCAACGGAAATGTGACGCAGCACCCGAACGGCTCGTTCACCTACGCTCCCTTTCCGGATTTCGCCGGATCCGACCAGTTCACCTATTGGGTCCGCAACCGTCAGGGCGTCGTCTCGCGCGCAACCGTGAGAATTTCGGTCGCCGGCGGCGGCGCATCAGGCGGATCGGGCAATACGCAGCCGGCGCCTTCAGTCGCCGTCCAGACGACGTTGCCTTCGACCGGCGGCGGCCAAAATCTGACGCCCCTCCCGGCGCCCCCTGACGATCAGGCAACGCCCGCCGGCCCCGCCAACGCTTCATGGCTGACGCAACTGTCGCGGCTGATCAGTCGCCTCCGCGATTGAAGGCTCGTCGTCAAACGAAGCTGTACGGATCAATGTCGATCGTGCGCCGGACAGATGCAGGCGGTTTGATTTTTTGAAGCCATGAGGCGATGAAGGCCTGGATGCTGACGTCGCGCCGGGTCTTTACAAGAAAGCGAATGCGCGCTTCGCCCCGCAGGCGATAAATCGGCGCCGGCGCGGGGCCGAAAACAACAACGCCGTCAGCAGCGAAGAGTGCGCTCTTGTGAGCAGCGGCGGCTTCATTCAGCCGTTTCTCGTCGCGGGACTTCAGCGTTACGACGGCGAGGCGCCCATAAGGCGGGAAGCCGAGCGCGGCGCGGCCTTCCGCTTCCGCCTCAAGAAACGCATCGCGATCGCCGCTTTCAAGGGCTGCGAAAACCGCCGCATCCGGCAGGTAGGTTTGCAGCATCGCCTCCCCGGCGCGCGTTTCTCGACCGGCGCGGCCGGCGACCTGGCTTAAGAGCTGATAGGTGCGCTCAGCGGCGCGCAGATCGCCGCCGGCGAGCCCCATATCGGCGTCGACGACGCCGACCAGCGTCAGCTTCGGAAAATGGTGCCCTTTCGCGACCATTTGCGTCGCGATGAGAATGTCGATTTCGCCGGATTCCATTGCATCGAGGATCGCGCGCATCTGCGCCGGCGATGAGGCGACGTCCGACGACAGAACCGCCTGCCGCGCCTGCGGCCAGCGCATCAGCGCTTCTTCGGCGACGCGCTCGACGCCCGGCCCGCAGGCGGCGAGCGAACCGACCGCGCGGCAAGCGGGACAGGCGGGCGGTTTCGGCATTGAAAAGCCGGTATGATGACAAACAAGCCTGTTCTCGAAACGGTGTTCGACAAGCCAGGTGTCGGCGTGCGGCGATTTCATGCGGTGGCCGCATTTTCGGCAAAGCGTCAGCGGCGCGTATCCGCGGCGATTGATGAACAGCAGCGATTGTTCGCCCGACGAAAGGCGCTCCGCCACGGCGTCTGCAAGGCGCGGCGAAATCCATCGTCCGTCGTCAGGGCCTTCGCGGCGCATGTCGATAAGCGAGACCTTCGGCAAGCGCGCCGCGCCGAAACGGGAAGTGAGCCGCACAAGACCGTAGCGGTCCTGTTCGACATTGACGACGCTTTCAAGGGACGGCGTCGCGGATGCGAGAATGACCGGAAAGCCGCCGCGCGCGCCGCGCGCGACAGCCATGTCGCGCGCATGATAGATGACGCCGTCTTCCTGCTTGTAGGCGGCTTCATGCTCTTCATCGACGATGATGAGAGAAAGGTTTTTATACGGAAGAAAGAGCGCCGACCGCGCGCCGATCACAAGCCGCGCCTGGCCCTCACCGACGCGCCGCCATACCCGGCGGCGCGCCGCGGCGGTTAAATCGGAATGCCATGCGGCGGGCGCCGCGCCGAACCGCGCTTCGACGCGCTTCAGAAACGGCAGCGTCAGCGAGATTTCCGGCAGCATGATGAGAATCTGCGCATCCGGATCGCGGCGCAACGCCTCGGCGGCCGCTTCGAGATAAACCTCCGTCTTGCCTGACCCCGTGACGCCGTCGAGCAGCGTAACGCCGCCGCCGGCGAGCGCGTCAATGAGCGCGCGCGCGGCGACTTCTTGGTCGGCGGAGAGGTCAGCCGCCGGCGCATCGGGATCAGGCCGCGCAAATGGGGGATCTGGATCGACCGATACGGCGGTAAGCGCGCCGGCGGCGCGCAAGCCGCGAATGACGGCGTCGCTGGCGCCGGTCCGCTCGCCTATCTCGCGCGCAGTCAGCGTTTCATGTTCGACAGCGCCGAGAACGGCGCGGCGCGCCGGCGTCAGGCGCGCA
>JAGRED010000180.1 GCA_020446725.1 Parvularculaceae bacterium
CGGCTTTGACGAAGTCGACAAGATTGGCGTCGGCCATGAGAGTCTCCTTTATGCCGATGAATCTACGCCTCGCGGCAAAACAGGGATAGAATACGCGCTCACATCGGCCTCGCCGTCCGAAATCCGACGGATTTCAACGGGTTCGGAGCGGAGGCCGGGAGGAGCGAGATGGGCCATTTCAAACCGCGCGCCAGCCTTCAGACCCACGAAGTCACGAACCAGCCGCCGCCTTTCGAGGACGTCAATCTCTATGACAATGACGCGGCGCTGATCGGCGCCGTCGAAGCGGCCGGCGGCGAGCTTCATGAGGAGCGCCTTTCGGAGTTCGGCGCGCGCTGCGGCTCGGCGGAAGTTCTTGAATGGGCTCAACTCGCCAACAAATTCACCCCGCAACTCAAAAGCTTCGACCGCTATGGTCACCGCCTCGATGAGGTCGAGTTTCATCCCGCCTATCACTCGTTGATGGATCTCGGGCTCTCCGCCGGGGTTTCGTCCGGCGCGTGGACGGTCGACCAGGCGGGGCATGTCCTCCATTCGGCGCTGATGTTCCTGATGGGACAGGCGGAAGGCGGCGTCTGCTGCCCGATGTCGATGACCTACGCCGCGGTTCCCGCGCTGATGCATGACGAGGCGATCGCGCATGAATGGGTCCCGCGCGCGACGGCCGGCCGATACGATCCGCGCTTCATGCCGGCTGCGGAGAAAACCGGCGTCACCATCGGTATGGCGATGACGGAAAAGCAGGGCGGATCGGACGTTCGCGCCAATACGACGCGCGCCGAACGCCACGGTGATCATTATCTTCTCTACGGACATAAATGGTTCTGTTCCGCGCCGATGTGCGACGCATTCCTCACCCTCGCCTATGCCGAGGAAGGAATGTCGTGCTTTCTCGTTCCACGCTGGAAGCCGAACGGCGAACGAAACGCCATCCACATCATGCGATTGAAGGACAAGCTCGGCGATCGGGCAAACGCGTCTTCTGAAATCGAATATCACGGCGCCGCAGCGCAGATGATCGGCGAGCCGGGGCGCGGCGTCAGGACGATCATCGACATGGTGCAGCACACGCGCCTTGACTGCATCGTCGGCTCTGCGGGCGGCATGCGCGCAAGTCTTGCGCAAGCGCTCTGGCATGCCGAACACCGGAGCGCCTTCCAGAAGAAATTGCTCGACCAGCCGGCGATGGCGCGCGTTCTCGCCGATCTCGCGATTGAATCGGAAGCGGCGACCGCGCTCGCCTTCCGCGTCGCGCGCGCCTTCGATCATGCGGCCGATGACGAGGAGGAAGCCGCGTTCATGCGGCTGGCGACGCCGATCGCCAAATACTGGACCTGCAAGCGCCAGCCGGGCTTCGTCTATGAAGCGCTTGAATGCCATGGCGGCGCCGGCTTCATTGAGGAAGGTGTGATGGCGCGCTATTTCCGCGCCTCGCCGCTCAACGCGATCTGGGAAGGATCGGGCAATGTCATCGCGCTCGACGTCCTGCGTGCGATAAGCCGCGAACAGGAAAGTCTCGAAGCCGTCGTCGCCGACATCATGAAGGCGCAAGGCGCAAACGGCCATTACGATCGCCATGCGCGACGGCTCACTGAGTGGCTTGAACCAGGCGCGCTCAATGAACAGACGGCGCGCGCCTTCACCGAGGATATGGGCCTCGCGCTTCAGGGGGCCGCGCTATACGGCGTCGCGCCCGATTACGTCTTCGACGCCTTCTGCAATGCGCGGCTCGATCCGGAAACGCGCAGCTACGGCTTCGGCGCGACGGATGCGCACTTTGACGCCGACGCGCTGATCGCGCGCGCCGCGCCCTTCTGAACGGTTCCGCTAATCGCCTTTATGCGCCATGTCGACAAGGCGGCGAACCGCCGCCGAATGGGCGCCCGCCGGGTCTTCCGGCGTGAAGACGGTCAAGACGATTTCAGGCGGCGCGCCGCGCCCTTCCCAGACGGCTCCGGCCGCATCCGCATAGACTTCATTCGACACCGTAAGCAGCCAGCCGTTCGGAAGCGGCTTTTCAAGGATGTCGGAAAAGGCGCCGCGCGTTGCGGCCCCGACATGCGTCACATTCGGCAGAGCGCGCATCGAGAGGGTCAGGATTTCCGCTGCGCTCACCGTGATGTTGCTCGTCAGCAAATAGACGGGGCCGGTGAAGCGTCGCCCCTCGGCCGGCGTGATCATGATGTCGGTCCTATACGGGTCGTCCGCGTCGGCGGCGAATTTCGAATAAGCGGAAACAGGCGCCGCCGCAAAACGCGCCGCCATCGCGCGGCTGATGAAATCATGCCCGCCGTGATTCATGCTGGCGTCGAGGATGACGGCGCGCGCATTCGCGGCGCTGAAAAGGTCGAGCGCTTCATCAAGCGCGGTTTCCAGGATTGCAAGGTCGCCGAGGGGATCGCTGAAATCGCGCGCGGCGAAACCGCCGGACGTGAAGGTCGCGACATAGCCGACATCCGGCGCGACCAGCCCGTATTGGATCCAGCCATTGCCGGCGCTGACGCCCTTTCCGGCGAGCAGGTCTTCGCCGATGCCGTCTCCCCAAATCGCGCGATCGAACGCGCGTTTCGCATCGCGCACTGACTGGCCTTGCGCTTTCCCGGCATTGATCGCGGCGAGATAGGGCGCAGCCTCGCCCGGATCATAGTCGCGGCGCTCCCCGTCGATCTCGGCGATAAGACTGAGATGGCCGTCATCGATCCCGACAAGCATGCCGGAAAGAAGATCGAACAGCGCGCCATCGGACGACACGTCGCCGAGGCGCGCACGCGCCTCAGCGGTTCTCGCCTCCCATTCGGCGCCGTAAACATCAAAGAACGCATAATGCGTCGCCATAAAGCTGACGAAAGCTTCGAAGACAGTCGCATATTCCGCCGCCGCCGATTGCGCAGCGCATTCTTCGGGAAGGTCCGTAAGCCGCCTGAATTCATAAGTATGCGGCTCAGGGCTAGCGCCGATGATGAGGCGAGCGCCGTCATCGGACACGCTCGCGCGATCGACGACGTCGAACGGGGATGAATCATATTCCGTGAAGCGGCGGCAATAGTCGCCGGCCATATGATAAAAGACCGGCTCGGCGCCGCTGAGATCCGCCACATAACCATAGCCGTTCGAACGCCAGACGCCCGCCATGGCCGCGGTCAGCCCTTCAAAAGGATCAAGCGCGTCGACGCTTGTCCCGAGCCGGGCGGGAAGCGGCGCGCGCGTTGTCGACCCTTCGCCCGCCTGCTCCTGCGGCGCCGATGCGCAACCGGAAACCAAAAAGGCGACCGCGGCGGCGCAAGCGCCCGCGCGAAGCAATCTGTCCAAATCCATCCTGAACCCCGCCAAATTGAACCAGCGCTCTAATAGCATCGACGCGCCGGCGCGTTTCGGCGAAATTCATTGCGCGCCAGACGAAATTTTGCTTTCTCGGGCCTTGTTGTGAAGAATTTCGCCGCCCGCTTCAGTCTCGACGATTTCGACCGCGCCATCCTGGCGATCGTTCAGCGCAATAACCGGCTGAGCTGCGCCGAAATCGGCGATCAGGTCGGATTGTCCGGATCGGCGGTGAGAAGGCGGCTGGCGGCGCTGCGCGACAATGGCGTCATCGCGCAGGATGTCTCGATCCTCGCCGGCGAGGCGACAGGCGTGACGCTCGTCGTTTCCGTCACTTTCGCCTATGAAACACAGAAGCTTTACGCCGATTTCGAGGAGCAGGCGCGCGCGCTGCCGGAAGTGACACAGTGCTATCACGTCGCCGGCGGCGTCGATTACATCCTCATCGTCAGCGCGCCGTCTCTCGACTATTATGAAGAATGGGCGAAGGCCGCGCTGATGTCGAATGAAGCGATCGCCCGCTATGACACGACCGTCGTCTGGTCCTGCAGCAAGTTTTCAACCGCGAAAAATATCTGAAGAAATACATGCCGCCGCCCGCTGCAGCTGAAGGAGTGGGAGAGAGTGCGGCGGGCGGCGGATGAAGAAGACGCAAGGGGGCATGCGCCTTCAACTAGAGGGGAGCTACGCTCCAAAGTTTTGAAAAAGCCTCACAGTGGATGATGATCGTCTCATAGGCTGACAGATCGACATCCGCGGGGATCACATATTCCTGCGCGCCCGAGGCGGCCGAAAGCGGCGCGATAAGCACCGAACCGTCCGTTGCATTGCGCCCGTTAAGTTCTCCGGCCGATTTCGGCGAGAGGAAGATTTTGAGGTCCGGCGCGTTTTTCGTTTTGAAATCCGCCGAAAGCGTCACATAGCGCGCGCCGCCGCGATCAACGATCGACCAGCTTCCGTCGGCGGCGAAAGATTTTTTCTCCCACCGGCCGCTGGAGATGACCGCCTCGTCGCCCTGCTCGGCTGCAGCCGACGCATGGAACGCGACTGGCGTAGCGGCGATGAGCGCCAATGCGGCGAGTGTGTGGTGAAGAATGGATTTACTTTTCGTCATGGTCTGCCTCGTCCTTGTCGAGCAGGAGTTACCCCGCTCGCGCAGTAACGCGCAAAACACGAAGCGGTCAGCGAATTTGTGAGGTTAGAACGAGGTCAGCGATCGAAATTGCCCGCTGCGGCGCGCGGTCCGAGATCAATCAGAAGACACTCATAGGGTTTGATTTCAGCGTCGCGATACTGGTTTTCGGGGGTCGCAAGACGGGCCGTCGCCCTGTCGCACGGCGCGGCGCGTTGCACTTTTTGCTGTTCGGTAAGCTCGCCAAGCGGCGCGCCGCTCAGGAGAACGCCCGGCCGCCCGGACTTGGTCGGTTCGCCGTAAAAGGCGCGAAAGGCGTCAAGCGCGGCGCCGTGATAGATGCTGGCGTGGGTTTCCGAACCGCTTTGCGGGACGTAAAGCCATTTCAGGCCTTCGGGTGCGGATTTTTTGAGCGCGGCGACAAGCAGGTCTAGCCCCTTCTTGTGGCGCAAGCCTTCATTGCCGATCGTCAGATATAGGCGGCGCTCGCCTTCCGGCAGCGCTTTGAGGAACGATTTCGCATCACGGCCGTATTCCATATTCTCCCACCACATGGAGGGGGAAACCGCGATATAATCGTCAAAAAGATCCGGCGTCTTGAACAGCGTTTCGACGATGAAGAGGCCCGCGAGGCTTTCACCGATGACGGCGTCGCGGCCCGACGTCCTGTACCGCGCCTCGATGAAGGGTTTCACGTCCTCCGCTATGAAGCGGCGAAAGTCTGAGGACCCGCCGGGTTCGGCGCCCAATTCCTCGCTGTATGTCTCAACATCGGTCGCCGGCGGCGTAATCTCCGCACGGCGATTGACCGTTTCAATACCGACGAGAATGACCGGTTCGAAAGTGGCGTTCACCTCGCCGCTTTGCGCAAGACCGGCAAGGTGCGGGAAATCCTGCTCGGGCCCGCCGTCAATGATATAAACTGTCGTAAATCGCCGTTCGGGCTCGGCGTCATAATAATAAAAGGGGATGCGAACGACGATGCGACGATCGCCGCCGAACACCGTTGATTTCAGCGTGAAGACTTCGCCCATGACGAGCGGCGTCGATACGAAGTTTTCTTCCGTCGCTGCGACGGATGTAACGCCGAGCGCCGCAAGGCCAAGCGACAGGACCGCCGCTGCGAGAGCGCCTGATGATTTCATTTGCGCCCTCGCTGATTGAACCCGGATCGAAAGACGGCGCTTACGCCGCCGTTCTGAATGTCACGATCTTCGACGGATTGCGCGGCGGCTCGCCGCGCTCGACCTTGTCGACATTCTCCATCCCTTCAACGACCCTGCCCCAGACCGTGTATTTACGATCAAGGAAGGAGGCGTCGTCGAAACAGATGAAGAACTGGCTGTCGCCTGAATTCGGATCGGACGCGCGCGCCATGGAGCACACGCCGCGCTGGTGCGAGACGTCGTTGAATTCCGCCGGCAGTTTCTTGCCGGAACCGCCGGTGCCGTTGCCTTTCGGGCAGCCCATCTGCGCCATGAACCCCTCGATGACGCGATGGAGGTTAAGGCCGTCGTAAAAACCTGAATCGGCGAGTTCCTTGATCCGCGCGACATGCGTCGGCGCCTTTTCCGGCAGCAATTCAATCGTCACCGGTCCGGTGTCGAGCGTCAGGATCATTTTCTCGGTCATAGTTCAATCTTTCCGTCTATCTTGCGCGGCGCCTTGATGTCGCAGAGATCCTTCACGAATCCCGTCTCGTCGACATAACCCATATCCTTCAAATATTGCAAAAAGGCGGGATGGCTGGTCTTCATCACCTTGATGTCCGGCCGCTCGCTCGCCGGCACATCGGTCGCCATCCGCATGCGGACGATCGGCGTCGGGCGCTTCGGCGGCTCGCCGCGTTCAATTCGTCGCGCGCTCAAGGCGCCGTCGACGATCCAGCCCCACACGGTGTAGCGCCCGTCAAGGCTCTGGCGCGCATCGCCGATGACGAGGAAGAACTGGCTGTTGGCGCTGTTGGGGTCCGTCGCGCGCGCCATCGACATGACGCCGGGGCAATGCGCGCCCCAGATATTCACACGCTTGGCGGCGCGAAACGTCCTCAACGATTCAGGTTCCGCTGCGGCGAGAACGCCGTCGATCATGCCGACCCGCGCCGCCTGACGGTCGCGGCCGATGACGGTGAAGTCCGGGACTTCCTGCGTGTCATGCGTGAACTCGGCCTGAATGTTCGGCAAGTCGGACCCGCCCGTGCCGTCGCCTTTCGGGTCGCCGCCCTGCGCGACGAAGCCTTCGATCACGCGATGGAAATTGAGGCCGTTGTAGAATCCCTGCCGCACCAGCGTCTTGATCTGCTCGACATGCTTCGGCGCGAGATCCGGCCGCATTTCAATATAAAGCGGCCCCGCCGGCAGATCGACGACGAGCAAGTTTTCAGGATCGATCCCCCGCCAGGCGTCGGCCGGCGCATCTACGACCGCCTGAAAAGACGGCGCGGCGTCCTTGTCCTTCGCGGCGAAGGCCGGAGACAAAGCGAGCGCGGCCGCAAGACCGACCGCCAGTGATACTCTACGCATGGACTTGCTCCTTGTTCGCGGCGCTGCGCCTTCTAGGCCGCAATTGTGACCGCCGATTGGCGGCCTCATCCCTTCGCAAATTTCGCCTTCAGGGCCGCCCCTACCGCGGCCGGCACGAAAGCGTCGATATCCCCGCCGAGCCGCGCGACTTCCTTCACGAGGCGCGAGGCGATGAACTGATAGCGCACATCCGCCATCAGAAAGACGGTTTCAATGTCGTCATTCAGTTTCTGGTTCATGCCGACCATCTGGAATTCATATTCGAAATCCGACACGGCCCTCAGCCCCCGGATGATGAAATTCGCTTTCTGCTCCTCGGCGAATTTCATCAGCAATGTCTCAAACGGCGTCACGCGGATCGGCACGCCTGATTTTTTTGAGATCACCGCCATTTCGTCGCCGACCATCCTGACGCGCTCGTCGAGCGGAAAGAGCGGCCCCTTGTCCCGATTGACGGCGACGCCGATGACAAGCGCATCGACCATCTTCACCGCGCGTTCGATGATGTCGATATGGCCGAGCGTAATCGGATCGAAAGTGCCGGGATAAAGGCCGATGCGCTGCGTCATTCCTGATCCTCGCCTTCGCCGATATCGCCGATGCGCTCGACCGAAACGACTGTCTCATCCGCGCCCGTGCGGAAGATCGTGACGCCCTGCGTGTTGCGCCCGGCGATGCGGATGCCCGCGACCGGCGTGCGGATGAGCTGGCCGCCATCGGTGACGAGCATGATCTGATCGGCGTCCTCGACCGGGAACGAGGCGGAAACGCGCCCGTTGCGATCGTTGACGACGATCGCAATGATGCCTTTGCCGCCGCGGCCCGAGGTTCTGTATTCGTAGGATGACGACCGTTTGCCGTAACCGTTGTCCGTGACCGTCAGGATGAACTGCTCCGCGGCGCCGAGCTGCGCGATCCGCTCGGTCGAGAGCGCCGTCGCGGGCGTCGCATCGTCATCGACTTCTTCTTCAGCCTCTTCGCCCGCAGCGCGGCGCATCGCGGCGGCGTGTTTGAGATAGGCGCGCGCCTCCTCCGTCGTCGCATCGACACCGTTGAGGATCGCCATCGAGATAACCTCATCCTTGTCGCCGAGACGGATGCCGCGAACGCCGGTCGACGTGCGGCCGGCGAAAACACGGATTTCTTCGACAGCGAAGCGGATGCACATGCCTTCAGCCGTCGTCAGAAGAACATTGTCGTCGGGACGGCAAATCTGCACGCCGACAATGCCGTCGGCGCCGTTGCGCCATTCGTCTTCGAGCTTCATCGCGATCTTGCCGTTGCGATTGACGCGCTGGAAGTCGGAAAGCTTGTTGCGCCGGACATTGCCCGAGCGCGTCGCAAACATGATCTGGAGCTGTTCCCAGGCTTCCTCGTCTTCGGGCAACGGCAGGATCGTCGTCACGCGCTCGCCCTGCGACAGCGGCAGGAGATTGACGAACGCCTTGCCGCGCGCCGTCGGCGGCCCTTCCGGCAGGCGCCAGAGCTTCAACTTGTAGGCCATCCCGGTCGAGGTGAAGAAAAGAAGCGGCGTGTGCGTCGAACCGACAAAAAGCTGCGAGACGAAATCCTCGTCCTTGAACTTCATGCCGGCGCGGCCCTTGCCGCCGCGCTTTTGCGCGCGATAGGTCGAGAGCGGCGTGCGCTTGACATACCCGCCATGCGTGACGGTGACGACCATCTCCTCACGCGCAATCAGGTCCTCGTCCTCGACTTCGCCTTCCGCCTCGATGATTTCGGTGCGGCGGGGCGTGCCGAATTCGGCTTTCACCACGGAGAGTTCGTCCTTGATGATCGTGAGGACACGCTCGCGATTGCGCAGGATGTCGAGATAGTCGGCGATCTTTTCCGCAAGGCCCTTCAACTCGTCGCCGATTTCATCACGGCCGAGCGCCGTTAGGCGCTGCAGGCGCAAATCGAGGATCGCTTTCGCCTGTTCTTCAGAAAGTTTCAGCGTGCCGCCGTCATGCATCAAATGGCGAGGATCGGCGACGAGGAGGACAAGCGGCGCCAGGTCCTTCGCGGGCCAGTCGCGCGCCATCAACTGCTCTTTCGCCGTTTGCGGGTCCGGCGCCTTGCGGATCAATGCGACAAGTTCGTCTATATTGGCGACCGCTATGGCAAGACCGACGAGGATGTGGGCGCGGTCGCGCGCCTTGTTCAGCTCAAACTTGGTGCGGCGCGTGACGACTTCTTCGCGGAACCCGATGAAAGTGACCAGAACGTCGCGCAACGTCATCTGTTGCGGGCGTCCGCCGCGCAAGGCGAGAAGATTGACGCCGAAGCTCGTTTGCAACTGGGAATGGCGGTAAAGCTGGTTGAGAACGACATCCGGGGCCGCGTCGCGCTTCAGCTCGATGACGACGCGAATTCCCTCGCGGTTCGATTCATCGCGAATGTCGGCGATGCCCTCAATTTTCTTTTCGCGGACCAAATCGGCGATGCGTTCGATCATCACCGACTTGTTCACCTGAAACGGAATTTCGCTGACAATGATGGCGTTGCGGTCCTTGCGGATTTCGTCAATCGTCGCGCGGCCGCGCATGACGACCGAGCCGCGGCCAAGCAGCAGCGCCGCCTTCGATCCGGCCCGCCCCAGAATGACGCCGCCCGTCGGGAAATCCGGGCCAGGCACAATTTCCAGCAGTTCCGTATCGCTGATCTCTGGATTGTCGATCATTGCGACGGTCGCATCAACGACCTCGCCGAGATTGTGCGGCGGAATGTTCGTCGCCATGCCGACCGCGATTCCGCCAGCGCCGTTTACGAGCAGGTTTGGAAAGCGCGCGGGAAGGACTGTCGGCTCATGTTCCGAACCATCATAGTTTGGCTGGTACGAGACGGTGTCCTTTTCGATGTCGGCCAGCAACGCTTCCGCCGGCTTGTCCATGCGGACTTCCGTATACCGCATCGCGGCCGGCGGATCGCCGTCGATCGAGCCGAAATTGCCCTGACCGTCGAGCAATGGGAGGCGCAGCGAGAAGTCCTGCACCATGCGCGCGAGCGCGTCATAGACGGACTGGTCGCCATGCGGATGATATTTACCGATGACGTCGCCGACGACGCGCGCCGATTTACGGTAGGGCTTGTTGTGGGTGTATCCAGCCTCGTGCATTGACCAAAGCACGCGGCGATGCACCGGTTTCAAACCGTCGCGCGCATCAGGAATGGCGCGGCTGACGATGACGCTCATCGCATAGTCGAGATAGGACCGGCGCATCTCCTCTTCGATGGAGATCTGCTGCAGGCCGGCGCCGGGATTGTCAGAATCCGGGCCGCCGCCGCCGTTTTCCGGCGCGTTGTCGTCGTCTTCGGCTGTCACGAAAATCCTTCGGGAATCAGTGTCCTAAATGTCCGCCCTCACTAGCACCGAGAGCGGTCCCATCGCAAGCTTTCGGCGGTTTCATCTGGCCGCGCCAAGGCTTTCATATTAAAGGGAAAAACAGCCCTCAGTTGAAAGGAATCCCGATGAACCGCGCCCATTTCCCCATCGCCGCCGCCGCAAGCCTTTTCATCGCGCTCGGCGCCTGTGGAAAAAAGGCCGAAACAGGCGCGCCGGAAGCGGCCGCGCCGGCCGATTCCGCGGCGCCCGAACCTGATGTTGCGGCGCCTGTCATCATCGATGCTTCAACGTGGAGCGACGCGCGCGCCGACCTCGTCGGCCCTGCGGGCGAAGCGATGGGCGCTGTCAGTTTCCGCGACGGTCTCGGCGGCGTCCTCGTCCGCGTCGAAGCGACAGGACTGACGCCCGGCTGGCACGGCATCCATCTCCACATGGTCGGCGATTGCTCCGACGGCGCGGACGGTTTCAAGGCGTCAGGCGGACATATTAATCCCGACAATGTCGAGCATGGTCTTCTCAACCCGAACGGGTCGCACCGCGCAGACATTCCCAATCTCTTCGCCGGCGCCGACGGCGTCGCGGAGGGCGAATTCTTCCGCGCCGGCCTGCATCTGCAGCCGAGCGAAGAAAGCGCGGCGCGCAACGGCCCCTTCCCGCTCATGGATGACGACGGTTTTGCGGTCATCATCCACGAAAGCCCCGACGATCACGTCACGCAGCCGATCGGCGGCGCCGGCGCGCGGGTCGCCTGCGCTGCGGTGAAGTAAAGCCTTAGCGGCGCGCGAGAAGCAGCGGCTTATCCGCGCCATAAAGTATGAGCGCGCCAGTTTCGTCGATCGCAAAACGATCGACAGAGGCGAGCGCGTCGAAGAACCGATCTTCCTGATCCATCACCGCCGGCGGGCACGCTCTTTTCGTCGCCGCGATCGGACCGAAAGAGAGCCCCTCACCCGTCAGCTGATAGGTTCCGCCAAAGCGATTGCAGGCGCCGCCGCCCGATACCTTTCCGCCTTCGTCGAACAGGATCGAGGTGCGCGCCATGTCAATGACGCCGGCGCCGCCGATGTCTTCAACGACCCATTCATCCCCGACAAGCAGGCTTGCAGGTTCGCCGGCGCAGCCCTTCATGACGCGCTCTCCTTCTTCCAGTCTTGCGGATTTCGGATGCGGCATCCCC
>JAGRED010000181.1 GCA_020446725.1 Parvularculaceae bacterium
AAAAGGGAAACAAATCAACCCACCGAAGCTTACGGGATTGAGCGGTGGACTAACATTTGATCTCGGAAACCCGATCGATCCAAAGATAATATCCGAAGAAGCGGAGTTCTCTGTACATCCGCTAGGAATTTGTACCAAATACGATCCCCACCGTCGAGTAATCCGGAGCACCCGCCCGGCAACATTTATTCGAGACGTTATTGAAAGCGGAATACCCCTGGAAGTCTAAAATTGGGCAGGGCTAGGCTCGGCCCGTTTGAATTTCTCGGCATCGGTTCAGCTCATGTCGGTTGGTTCATTCCCGCTCTAGGCGTCGAAAGTCGCATGATACGGGAACCACCGCCTCCCGTTCCCCCTTCGAAACGGCGGCGTTTTTCCACAGGATTTTCCGCAGCTTCCACAGCAGCCGAATCGTGTTGTGAAGACGGGGGAATAATGGCCTCCCGGACGGCGTTGGCGCCGCGGGCGAACGGGGTCATTCATTCCGGTTCGCTTCCAAATATCGATCCCCGCAGGAGAGATCATGCCTGACGCTTCCGCACCAGCCGCGACATCAGAAGTAAAAACGGGGCTGTTGACGCCGTCCTTCGCTTATAAGCCCTTCCGCTACCCTTGGGCCTATGATTTCTGGAAGCGCCAGCAGCAGATCCACTGGATGCCGGAAGAGGTGCCGCTCGGCGAAGACTGCAAGGACTGGGCGAACAAGCTCTCCGACGCCGAGCGCAATCTTCTGACGCAGATCTTTCGCTTCTTCACGCAGTCCGACGTTGAAGTGAACGACAATTACATGGAGCGCTATGCGCGTGTCTTCAAACCGACCGAAGTGAAGATGATGCTGTCGGCCTTCTCCAATATGGAGACGGTGCACATCGCCGCCTACGCCCTGCTGCTTGAAACGATCGGCATGCCGGAATCGGAATTCACCGCGTTCCTCGATTACAAGGAAATGCGCGACAAGCATGACTTCATGCAGAAGTTCGGCGTTGAGACGAATGAGGACATCGCCCGCACGCTCGCCATGTTCGGCGCCTTCACCGAGGGGCTGCAGCTTTTCGCCTCCTTCGCGATGCTGATGAACTTCCCACGCTTCAACAAGATGAAGGGGATGGGACAGATCGTGTCATGGTCGGTGCGCGATGAGTCGCTGCACTGCGAGGGCATGATCCGCATGTACCACGCCTTCGCGCGCGAGACGGGCTGCGTGACGAAAGCGGTCGCCGACGATATCGTCGAATGCTGCCGCACCGTCGTCGGCCTCGAAGACAAATTCATCGACCTCGCCTTTGAAATGGGCCCGGTCGAGGGGATGACCCCTGACGATATCAAGCAATATATCCGCTATATCGCCGACTGGCGCCTCGGCCAGCTCGACCTGCCGAAGCTTTTTGGCGTTGAAAAGCATCCGCTGCCCTGGCTCACCGAAATTCTCAACGGCGTTGAGCACGCGAATTTCTTTGAAGCGCGCGCGACCGAATACTCAAAGGCTGCGACGCGCGGCGAGTGGCACGGCGATGACGGCGTCTGGGCGAATTTTGACAAGCTGCAGGTGAAACGAAAATCGGCTGCCGAAACGGTCGAGACCTGAGCGTTATTCGCGCCGCCGCGCCCCTTTCGTGATGCTGTCACG
Organism: Parvularculaceae bacterium; assembly: GCA_020446725.1. GTDB lineage: Bacteria > Pseudomonadota > Alphaproteobacteria > Caulobacterales > Parvularculaceae > Amphiplicatus. Next base: position 1,628 of record JAGRED010000181.1, read on the forward strand.
ATCTCGGGCTAGGCTGGCGCGATGCGAAACCATCTTCCCCCGATACGCGGCATTGCGACGGTCTTCATCGCGGCCTTGTTTCTTGCGTCCTGCGTCAGCGCGCCAAAAAGCGGCGGCGGGCGCGCAGTCGATCAGCCCCGCCCCGATCAATATGTCGTCCTGATCGGCCTTGACGGTCTGAGGGCGGACGCGATCGACCGGTTTCCGGACGCCGCGCCGAATTTAAGGGAGATGGCGGCGCGGGGCGTGCGCGCCGAGGGCATGGTCCCCGCGATGCCGAGCGTCACGTTCGTCAATTTCTACGCGCTCGCGACGGGTCTTTATTCTGAACATACAGGGATTGTTTCCAATTCCTCCTACAGCCGAAGCCTTGGCCGCGTCATGCTGCGCACCGAGCATGCGCAGTCGGAATGGTGGCTCGGCGAGCCGATTTGGTCGACGGCGGAAAAGCAGGGCGTCAAGACCGGGACGATGTTCTGGCTCGGCTCCGAAGCGGAAATCGCCGGCGCGCGGCCGACCTATTGGCGCCCCTATGATCATCTGATGCCCTATGACGCGCGCACCAAAGACGTTCTCGCCTGGCTCGCAAAGCCGGCGGCGGAACGCCCGCGTCTCGTGACGGTCTATTTTCACGCCGTCGACAGCGCGGCGCATATGAACGGCGTCGGGTCCGAGGCCGAACGAAATGCGATCGCCGAGGTTGACGCGCAAGTCGGCGCGCTTGTCGCCGGCGTTGAGGCGCTCGGTCTTGCGGACAAGACGAATTTCATCGTTGTGTCCGATCACGGCATGACCAACGTATCGCCAGATCATGTCGTCAATCTCGACGATTACATCTCGTTCGACGATGTGTTCATCCCCGAGCTTGAAGGCCCGGAAGGCGCCGGACACAACGCGGTCAATCATATCTTCGTCGAGCATGGCGATATTGACGGCGTATATGCGGCGCTTGCGGCAGGCGCTGCAAAGGCGCCGTTCAGCGTCTGGAAGCGTGAGGACCTGCCGGCGGACTGGCGCATGAACAACCCCGACCGCACGGGCGACATCGTCGCCGTCGCCGACGAAGGCTGGCTCCTGTTCGGCAAATCCGTCGTCTCGAAATATCCGACGCCCGCGCTCGCCCAGCACGGCTATGACCGCCGCCTTCCTTCAATGAGTGCGACCTTCATTGCGGACGGGCCGCGCTTCGCCGACGGCCTTGCCGCCCGCCCGTTCGACAATGTCGAGGTCTACGGGATCATCGCCGACATTTTGGGCGTCGATCCCGCCGAGACGGACGGCGATATCGCGCATGTCCGCTATTTCATGACCCCCGCCGACTGAGCCGAAGCGCTCAAGTCGTCGCGCGCCGGATTGTCTCTATTTGCCGAACAGGCGAAAGAGGATCGTCGCGACGATCGAGAGGACGATCATCGTCGTGATCGGGAAATAGAACGCGAAACCGTCGCCTTTGACGGCGATGTCGCCGGGCAGGCGGCCGAGCCCCAGCTTCGAGATGACCGGCCAGAAAAGCCCTGCGACAATGAATACGGCGCCGATGATGATCAGCATCTTCTGCATGGGCGGAGTTTAGGGGCGGCGATCTGAGGCTTCAATCGGCGAGCCGTTGAGGCCGGAAATGGACATTTCGGCCGGGCGCGCTAAAACTGCGCCGCAACACGCAGAACGGCCGCTACGGCCCGCATCAGAAGGCGACCCATGTCGAAAGATCCGGAACGCATCACCATCCTCGCGCGCGAATTCACCGCCGCGGCGCTTGAATTCCATCGCGGCAAAATGGCCGAGAAGGGCTACCGTATGGAAGGCTCGATCACGCCGCGCACGTTCAAGATGATCGAAGGGATGGCGTCGCCGAAAGATCTCTTCGAGGGTGAACCTCTTTTTGCCGTCACGTTCGTGAAACGCGAGTCGGCCGAATAGCGCCGCGACACACGTCCCCGGAATTGAAAACCCCAATTGAAAAACCCCGGCGGGAAACCGCCGGGGTTTTTCATGCTGCCATCCTAAGAAAATCAGTTATGGCCGCCATTTTGCGTGTCGGGGTCATCGACAACCGTTTTTCCGTCGAGATCGAAGCGAAGGCCGTAACGGTAAAGAACGCCGTCATTATTCTGGTTCATCACCGTCAGCGACTGGCCGTCCGCGCTGACCGTAAAGTCGGAGAACTGGTTGCCCCGGTAAGGTCCACGCGGACTGCCGGTGGCCTCGTCGACATTCTTCTTTTCAACGATCCACATCGCATCTGTCGCATCCGGCTTGAACTTGATGCCGGATACCGACCCGTCGGCGATGGTGAAGGTCAATATAATCGTATTGAAGGCGGCGCCCTTCTGGGAAAAATCAAAATTGCCTTTTTCGTCAGCGAATGGCGCCTTGTAGGTGAATGAATAGCCGCCGGCTCCGTCTTCCGCGATCGTCACGTCGGCTTTGACAGGAAGGGAGGCGCTCTCTTTCGGCTCGATATTATTATAATGAGTGCAAGCGGCAAGGAACGCCGCCGCGGCGCTGGTCAGGGCGAATTGGCGTATCATGGTCAGCTCCCCGCTGGTGTTGCTGGAAATCTGAGATTGGCCGAGTTCGCCAAAGCCGTAAAGGCGATGCGCGGGCCTTGTTTTTGAACGACTATTGCGCGGCGATCTTCAGATAATCCTCCTTGAGCGCCAAAAAATCCGATCGCCTCGTCCCAAGCGCATCAAGCTCGGCGATGAGCGGCGCCGCCTTTTTGGGCTCACCGGCTTCGACAAAGATCGCGGCAAGGTCTATTTTAGCAGGAGCCGGCATGCGGTCGATAACGGGTTCCAGCGCGGTGATTGCTCTGCCCAGAATGTCCGATGCCGATTGATTTGCGCCGCGACGACATTCGCAGCGGGCAAGCGCCAGCGACGCGCTGGCGATAAAGCTCGCATTGTCTATCGCATCGCGATCGATCGCGCTTGCGATCAACTTATCAAGACGTCCAGCATCCGGAACGGAGGCTTGTCCGCCAAGGAGCTCTATCCGCCATGCTAGCGACTGACCGAGCGCCGAATAATACCATTGCGACGCATCCTCAGTCAGAACCGCTTCAATCAACTGGACCGAGCGGTTCGCGGCCGTTTCCGCGCCCGCCAGGTCTCCCGAACCAAAGAGGAGTATCGACCTCTCGCGCTCGATATGCGCGGCGTTGATGCCCCAATTGGCGTTGAGCGGGTCTCGTGCGACAAGCGCATTCGCGGTCACTCTCGCGGCCTCGTTCACCTCCGAGGCGGCATCCCTATCGCCCAGAAGCAAATAAGCGATCGCAAGGCGTCTTTGAGCTGTAACGACAGCATCAAGGGCTGAAAAATCCTGCGTTTTTGTTTCAGCGAGCCGGCCATATGCTTTGAGCTGTTTCTGAAGTTGCTCAATCGCCGCTTGATAGTCGCCAAGTTGCGTCAGCGAGTAGGCGAGCCACGAAATCGCATAGGCGTAGGCACGCCTTAACCCATCATTTTCCGGATCGGCTGCAAGAAGCTCGGCCCGCGCCTCTATTGACCGTTCAAAATACGGGATCGCCTTGGCGTATTCGCCCTCTGTGAAATAGGCGCCGCCAATATTGCTTGTCGCGTAGGCTACCTCTAGCCGCGATCTCGGATTTTCGGGTTCCAGCTCGACCAGGCGCTGTGCAAGGCGCAGATATTCATTGTTTTGTTGTTCACGCTTTTTCTGATCATAGCGCCGGGCGGCGGTTTCCCCGACATAAAAGACATTCTGGGCGTGATCGAAAATCCGGTCGGGATTGTTGGGCGCGCGCCGCAACAATTCGCCGGAGGCCGCTTCTGCGGATTCATACGCTTTCTGCGCGTCATTGAAGTTGTTGCGCCTGTAGTCGATCGTGCCGAGCTGCATCATCGCCTTGGCGCGGCGGGCGAGCGCGTCATCATCGAGCGCTCTCGCGTCCTGATTTTCATAATAGTTCATCGCCTTGGCGACGACCGCTTCAAGAACGTCGAGCCGGCCGACGGGTTCAAGCCGGTCTTTCAGATCCGTCAACATGAATTCGATGAGGGTCTCGGCTTCTCCGCGCATGCGCGTCGCCTCGTTTCCCTTGGCGACGGCGTAAAAGGCGAGGGCGGCGGCGGCGGCCGTCCCCGCGAGCGAGGCGCCGGTGATCGTCCACGCCTGGCGGGCGCGACGCTGAGCGTCCCGGCGGACGAGATCGTCAAGGCCGACGCCGAGCATGCCGGCCGCCACCTTCAGCATCGCGTAGCGTCGGCCGTCGCCATGCTCGCGGGCGTCGGCGGCGAGGGGTTCGGCCGGCGCTTCGGTTTCTTCCCCGTCAGCGCCGAGCTGGACGCGCAATGCCGGCGGAAAGCACTCTTCTTCCGCTCGCCCATCTATGCCGGACGCGAAAGGCTCGCCGTCGATGATTAGGGCGAACACTTTTCCCGGCCCATGCAGCTTGTGGAAAAGCTTGATCTCCTCATTCACCCATTTCGATTTCGCCGCATTGGGCGAGCAAAGGACGATCTGGTATTCGCTGTCGGCGAGCGCGGCCTGAATGGCGGCGTTGAGATTGCCGGCGACCGGCAGGTCTTCCCGGTCGCGGAAAACCGGCGCGAGCCGCGCTGCGCCGCCCTCAGCCTCGAGACGCCGCGCCAGCGCGCCCGGCGCGCGGAAGCGTTCCAGCGCGCGTTGCAGCCAGCCGCCCCATGCCTCGTCGGCATGGCTGTAACTGATGAAAGCCTTGTACTTTTTGTCGCCCATGGTCAGCCGCTGGCGAGACTACTCGCGCTGGACGCGTGCGGGAAGACTTTGCGCTCGCCGATTTGGGACGCGGCGCCCGCCGCGGCTCTTACCGGCGGTCTCGCCGCGTCGAAGCGGCTGCGCTATGGGAGCGCGCATGCCTGAGCTTCCGGAAGTCGAAACGGTTCGACGCGGCCTTGCGCCTTACATGCAGGGCGCCCTTTTCGAG
>JAGRED010000182.1 GCA_020446725.1 Parvularculaceae bacterium
CCTTGAACTGCTCTTCAAGACCGGGGAGTTTGCGACGTTCACCTATCGCGAGATGCCGTTCCCGCTCGCGCCCCTGCTCTGGGCGTCGCTGACAGCGTCGGGACGGAAAGCGGCGTCAGCGAAAGAGCGCGCGCATGGCGACGGTATGGAGGTTTCGTTTGACAGCCCGGAAGCGTTTGAGGAAGTCGCGTGGCTGACCTATCTGCGCAATGCGTATGTCGGCGAGAAGCGGCTCTCGCCGCTGCAACCGGATGCTGTCACCGCTGAATTCCGCGACGCTTTCAAGACCCTCGTAAGAAAAATTTGCGCAGCGCAGGCGCCTGACGGTGGAACACGCCGTTATCTTTCAAAAAATAACGCCAATATCAGCCGCATTGATGCGCTTCGCGCGATCTTTCCCGACGCAACAATACTCATTTGCCTGCGCGATCCGGCGTCGCATGTCCGTTCGCTCATGACGCAACACCAACGATTCCTGTCGCTCCATCAATCGGACGCTTTTGCGCAATCCTATATGGAATGGATCGGCCATTATGATTTCGGCGCGAATTTCCGCCCTATCGATTTCGCGGGCCGAGGTTTCTCTTCGGCTGAGGCTGGCGACGTGAATTTCTGGTTGCGATACTGGATAGACGCCTATTCCTATGCGGCAAGGCGTATCGATGAAAAGGCCGGCTTCATCGCCTATGAACGCATGCTCAGCGATCCGGCGGACGCGCTCTCACGCATCGCCAATCTCGCAGGTCTTGGCGACAAGGCGGCGTTCATCGCGAATAGCGCTGCGATCCGAGCCCCGACGACGCCCGACGCGCCGCTCGAAGGCGCGGACGCCAACCTCCTCGCCGAAGCTCAATCCGTCTATTCGATGCTGGCTAGCGTGTAACGGCGCCGCGGACCGTTGGTGCGGGCGGTGGGACTCGAACCCACACGAGGTTTCCCTCAACGGATTTTAAGTCCGTTGCGTCTACCGGTTCCGCCACGCCCGCCGCGGCAATGCCGCGATTAGCATCCATCGCAGGCTGGGCAAAGCGCCCTTTCCCGGCGCCGCCTTGAAAGCGCCTTCGGACGCGCGTATCGCCTGCTCAGATTCCCGAATCATTATCCCGCCGGCAGATCATGCTCCGCGCCGTTTCAGCGATTTTTTCTCTCCTCCTCGCGGCCGCGATATTGCTCGCTGGAAACGGTCTGCAAGGCACGCTGCTCGCGGTGCGCGCCAACCTTGAGGGCTTTCCGACCTCGCTGATCGGGGTCCTGATGTCAGCCTATTTCGCCGGCTTCGTGCTGGGCTGCCGTTTCAATCCGGCTTTCATCAAATCGGTCGGACATATCCGCACCTTTCTCGCCCTCGCCTCCATCGCATCCGCGTCCGCGCTCATCCATCCGCTGGTCATTCATGTCTGGGTCTGGGCTATTTTACGCGCCGTGACAGGGTTCTGCTTCGCCGGCCTCATCATGGTCATCGAAAGCTGGATCAATGAACGCGCCACTAACCAGAACCGCGGAGAAATCCTGTCGATCTACCGGGTGATCGACCTGACGGCGACGACGACCGGCAATGCGCTGCTGGCGGCCGCGGATCCCGCCGACTTTCATCTTTTCGCAGCGGTCTCAATCCTGATGTCGATCGCGCTTGTTCCGGTCGCCCTGACCAGAAGCGACGCGCCAAGGCCGATCGAAACGGCGCGTCTCGACATTCCCCGCTTGTTCAAGCTTTCCCCCGTCGCAGCGGTCGGCGCGCCATTGATCGGCCTTGCAAACGCATCCTTTTGGGCTGTCGGCGCGGTCTATGCGCAACGGCTCGGCTACGACAATGCGCTGATCGCCGGTTTTATCAGCACGGTGATTATCGGCGCGGCGCTTTTTCAATGGCCGCTCGGCTGGCTCTCCGACCGCATCGACAGACGCAAGGTCATGTTCGGTTCGGCTTTGCTGGGGATCGCCGCATCGCTAAGCCTCGCCCGTTTCGGCGGTCAGTCGCCGGAATATTTGCTCGGCCTTGGCGGTCTTGTGGGCGCGTTTGTCATTCCGATGTTCGGTCTTAACGCCGCGCACGCTAACGATCATGCGCCAGCCGGCGAAGCGGTTTCGACAAATGGCGGGCTGCTTCTGCTGCACGGTCTCGGCTCCGTCGTCGGCGCGACGCTCGGCGCTGTCGTCATGGCGAATTTCGGCCCCGCCTCGCTCTTCGTCTATATCGCCGCAGTCTACACGGCATTCTCAGCCTTCTGCCTCTACAGGATCCTGACAACGCCGCCGGTGCCGGAAGACCAGAAATCGCCCTTTACGCCCGTCCCGAAGAACGCCGCGCCGACCGTATTTGAAATCGGCGCGGAAGACGAAGCGCAGGAAAACGAGTCTGAACAGGCGGCCTAGCGGCTAATTGTTTGCCTGACGCGCTGGCGCGCAAGACCGCTGTCGACATCGCTGACATGAATAAGGCCGCATACGCGGCGAACCAGCATGTCTTCAAAGGCGTCTTTCTCGCCATCCGACAGGACGACGCGCCACAAAGCCTCAATCAGCGTGATCTTTTCCGCCGGCGTCAGCGCCTTCACTTCCTTGATGAACCTGTAGAGATCGACCGCTTCGCGCTGCCGGGTCTCGGCTTCGGCGAGCACGGATGCGACATCCGCAGGCTCAACGCCGAATTCGTTCGCAAGCAGTTTGCCGATCAACGCTCGTTCATCAGCGGCGTACGTTTCATCGGCGAGCGCCGCCTCAACGAGCAGCGCGGCGATGGAAACGGCTTTTTCGCGGCCATTTTCCGCTTCATCTGAAGCAGGAGAAGCGGAGAACAGTTTTTTCAAACGGTCGAACATCATTTCGCCTAGCATTCAACAACGTTGACGGCGAGACCGCCCTCGCTTGTTTCCTTGTATTTGCGCGACATGTCGAGACCCGTCTGGCGCATCGTCTCAATCACCTGATCAAGCGAAACCTTATGACTCTCCGACGCGCGCAGCGCGAGCCGGGCGGCGTTCACCGCCTTGACCGCGCCGATGGCGTTGCGTTCGATGCAGGGGATCTGGACAAGTCCGCCCACCGGGTCGCAGGTAAGGCCAAGATTGTGCTCCATGCCGATCTCGGCCGCATGCTCAATTTGATCTGGCGTTCCGCCCCAGACCGTAGCAAGTCCTGCAGCCGCCATCGAACAGGCGACGCCGACTTCGCCCTGACATCCCATCTCGGCGCCGGAAATCGATGCGCGCTGCTTGTAGAGCATGCCGATGCCCGCCGCCGTCACAAGAAAACGGCGGACATGATCCGTATTCGGATTATCTGCCTCTTCGCAATAGTGTTTGAGAACGGCCGGGATGACGCCGGCGGCGCCGTTTGTGGGCGCCGTGACGACGCGTCCGCCCGCGGCGTTCTCCTCGTTGACGGCCATCGCATAGACATTGAGCCAGTCGAAAAGCTGCTCGCGTTCATTCGCGAGCGGCGCATCGAGAAGCTTGCGATGGAGGGAAGGCGCGCGGCGCTTGACCTCGAGCCCGCCCGGCAGGACGCCGGTCGTTTTCAGGCCGCGTGCGATGCAATCGCGCATCGCCGCCCAAATCCGGTCAAGCCCGCCAAGCGTTTCCGCGCGCGGCCGGATCGCATCCTCATTGCGAAGGATGACTTCGTCAATCGTCAGATTTTCTTCACGGCAAAGCGAGAGCAAATCGTGGGCCGAGCCGAACTTGTAAGGGCTCTTGTGCGGGTCCTTGATCAGGTCGTCAGGCGCCGGCGCGGTCAGCTGCTTTGCGCTCGCGATGAATCCGCCGCCGACAGAATAATAAGTCTGCTCGAAGATTTCCGCTCCCGAGGCGTCGAACAGCGCTAGCCGCATCTCATTCGGATGGATGGTCGGAATGATGTCCCCGCGCAGATCGATGTCGCGCGCCGAACCGAATGTGTAAGGGCTCTTGTGCGGGTCCTTGATCAAATCATCGGGCGCCGGGGCGGTCAGCTGTTTTGCGCTCGCAATGAATCCGCCGCCGACCGAATAATACGTCTGATCAAAAATTTCCGTACCCGACGCG
>JAGRED010000183.1 GCA_020446725.1 Parvularculaceae bacterium
CGCTGTGAAGAAGCGAAACGAGCGCGCCGCCGACGACGACTTTGTTGTGCGGGCGCTTCAGGACCTGAACGAGCGGCTTCAGCTCGCTCATGTCGCGCATCAACGTGCTCGAGATGAAGACGCATCCGCATTCGGCGAGCAGTCTTTCCCGCACGGCGGAATCGGCAAGCTCGGCGAAGGTCGTCGCCTCGTATTCAAGTCCTTCCTCGCGCAGCGCGCCGGCGAGAACGATTTCGGTAAGCTCGGGCGAGCCGACATAGGATTGCGCCGAGTAATAACGCTCGACCGTGTCGTGATAGGTCGCCTTGCGGTATTTCGGCCGCGCCTTGTAGAGCGCGCGCGCGAAAAGCAACTCCGCGCTCACCGCCTTCAGCGCCACGTCCTGCCAGATTGCGCTCGATGCGCGCATGATGCCGAGCTGGCGGCCGAGCGCGGCGACGATCGTCTTGTTGCCCTCGACCATCGATCCGCCGACGGTCGCCCCGCCGGTGATGATCAAAACCTTGTCAAACCCCGAAACCTTTGCAGACCCCGGGCGTTTCGGCGCCGATTCCTTCGCCGCTTGCGTCTGGGCGCTCATCACATACTCCCCATACCCAACCCCTACGGGCGCGCATGAAATCAGAAAAACCCGCAAAAACCAACTATGGCGCTCTGATTTCGTTGGCGCAGGGCGCTGCAAGCTTCGCACCGGCCAGGGGAGCCCGAAGGGCCAGCCGGGGCGGGCCCCGCCCCCCGCCCCGCCGGCGATTTTCAGCGGCCCCGTCCCAAAACGGCACGGGCACCGGCTGACCGCCCGGTTTCTTGCGCTATAAGCGGCCCCATGCCCCAAAAAATCCCCCAGCCCATCATCGACCTCTATGACGCCTTCACCCATGGCGCGATCGACCGGCGGTCCTTCCTCGACCGCCTTGCAAAGCTCGCCGGCGGCGGCGCGGCCGCAACGGCCCTCCTGCCGCTGCTCGCCAATGACTACGCCCGCGCCGCCATCGTTTCTGAAACCGATGATCGGCTCGCCGTCTCGACGGTGAAATTCGACACCGGGAACCTGATCGACATTCTGGAACCCGAAAGGCTGTCGGCGGACGGCGCGCCCAACGCCGGCGTCATCCCGACCCGCCACCTTCCCTTCGTCACCGCCTATCACGCCCGGCCGAAAGACGTTTCCATCGCGCCGGCGATCATCGTCATTCACGAAAATCGCGGGCTCAATCCGCATATCAAGGACGTGGCTCGGCGGATCGCGCTTGAAGGCTTCCACGCCTTCGCCGTCGACATGCTCTCGCCCTATGGCGGAACGCCCGATGACGAAGACCGTGCGCGGACGATGATCGGCAAGCTGAACCCGGAAAAGACGACGGCAAAGCTCGCCGCAATCGTCGAGCGCCTCGCTCTGGTGAAAACCCATCAACGTCAGGTCGGCGCCGTCGGCTTTTGCTGGGGCGGCGGCATGGTGAACCGCGTCGCGGCGGCCTCGCCTCATCTCGTCGCGGGCGTCGCCTATTACGGGCGACAGGTTCCGGCGGAAGACGCCGCGAAAATCCAGGCGCGGATGATGTTGCATTACGCCGGCGAGGATGAACGCATCAATGCCGGGATCGCCGATTACGAGGCCGCGCTGAAATCGGGAGGCGTCGACTATCGCCTTTTCCTGTATGAGGGCGCGCAGCACGCCTTCAACAATGATGCGAATGAAGCGCGTTACGACAAGACGGCCGCCGATCTCGCCTGGGACCGGACGATTTCGTTCTTCAAGGAAACCCTGCAACAGAAGTGACGCCGCATGATTGCGAAAATCTTCTCGATCGCCCTCGCCCTGTCCGCAGCCGCAGCAAGCTCGGCCGCCGCGAAAGACAGCCGCAAAGATCTCGTCAACCTCTGGAAGGAATGGCGCGCCTTCGAGGCGCCGATCGTTGAGACTTGCGCGCCGGACTATTCGCCCGCGGCGATGGCGAAAAAAGCTGAAGGTCTTGCGACCTTCAAGGCGCGTCTCGCCGCCATTAACCCGGAAAAATGGAACGCGCGCGACAAAACCGATTACGCGCTCGTCGAAGCGGAGATGAACGGGCTCGATTTCGACCTGCGCGTCTTGCAGCCATGGGCGCGCGATCCGTCCTTCTACGCCAATGTCTTCGGCGAAGAGAGCGATGTTCCCGAACATGAAGGGCCGAATGCGCGGCCTGCGATCGACCTTTACGAATATTCCTATCCGCTGTCAGACAAAGACCAGAAGGATCTCGCCTGCCGCCTCGGCGCAACGCCCGCCTTGCTGGAACAGGCGAAGGAAAACCTGAAAGCGTCGAATGCGCGCGATCTGTGGCTCTACGCCGATCGCGCTTTCAGCTGGCAGGCCGAAGCGCTCGACGCCCTTGAGGGCGGAACGCTTGAAATGCGCACGCTTGAAGGAACGGTCAAAGGCTCGCTCGACGGCGCCGGCGAGGCGCTGCGCGCCGCGGTCGATGTTGCGCAGGAGGCGACAAGCGATTTCCGCGCCTTCATCGCGGCCGAAGCGCCGACGAAAACAGGCCCATCGGGCGTCGGCAAGAAAGATTACGACTGGTACATGAAAAACGTTCATCTCGTCTCATACGGCTGGGAGGAACAGGCGGCGCTCCTTCGCCGCGAACTTGAACGCGCCCGCGCCTCGCTCGCGCTTGAAGAGTTTCACAATCGCAACGCCGCGCCGCAAACGCCGGTCGATGATGAGGCGGCCTATATGGAAATGGCGCGCGGCAAGATGAAGGCGCTCGCTGACTTCCTGATCGAGGGCGGCCTCGTCGCTGAAAAAGCCTATTATCGGGAAGCGCTCGACAATGAGATCGGCGCCTATACGCCGCCTGATGAGAGAAACTTTTTCAGTCACGGCGCGGCGCGCGACCCCTCGCCGCTCTATTCGCATTTCTATCACTGGATCGAACTCGCAAGGCGCGAGCATGAGCCCAATAAGAGCCCGATCCGCGCCGCGGAGCCGCTTTACGACATCTATGACAGCCGGTCGGAAGGCCTTGCGACGGCGGTCGAGGAACTCTTCATGCAGGCGGGGCTTTACGACGACAATCCGCGCAGCCGCGAGATCGTCTGGATCATGCTCGCCAATCGCGCCGCGCGCGGTCTCGCCTCGCTTTACGTTCAGTCGAATGACATGTCGCTCGACGAGGCGGGCAAGTTTCACGCGCAGTGGACGCCGCGCGGCTGGTCCGATCCGACGAGCGATCTTGTCGGCTTCGAGCAGCTTCTATATCTGCGCCAGCCCGGCTACGGGACGAGCTACGTCACCGGCAAGCTGGAGCTTGATCGCCTGATCAGCGATTACGCCTTCATGAAAGAGCAAACGGGCGAGACGTTCAGCCTTCCGGCGTTTTTCCGCGACATGAATGCGGCTGGCGTCATTCCGTTTTCGCTGATCGCAGCAGAACTCGCGCCGTCAGGCGCCGACCTCGCGAAAGACCGATAAGAGATCATGTCCGCAAAGCCTGACGCCGTTTACATCCCGCAGCTTTACGGGCGGTCGAAGGGTCATGCGCTGCGCGATGGTCACAGGCGGCTGATGACGGAATTGCTGCCGCAAGTCGCGGCGCCCGATCCCGATGCGGGGCCGATCGATCTCGCGGCGCTTTTTCCGGGCAAGGAGGATTTCGCGCTTGAGGTCGGCTTCGGCGGCGGGGAGCACCTCGCGTGGCAAGCGGCGCGCGCGCCCCGAACGGGCTTCATCGGCGCTGAACCGTTCCTCAACGGCGTCGCCAAGCTTCTGGCGCTGATCGATGAACAAAAGCTCGACAATATCCGCGTCTGTCACGGCGATGCGCGCCCGCTGATCGAGGCGCTGCCGGACGAACGCTTCTCACGCATTTTTGTTCTGCACCCTGATCCCTGGCCCAAAAAACGTCATTACAAGCGACGCATGATTTCGCCATGGTTCTTCAACGAGGCGGCGCGGCTTTTGAGACCGGGCGGGCGCTTGCGCGTCGCGTCCGACATTCCGGACTATGTGCGCTGGACCTTGATGCATGCGCAGAAAGCGGCGGCGTTCGAGTGGACGGCGGAACGGGCCGCCGACTGGAAGGAACGTCCCGCCGACTGGCCGCAGACACGCTACGAAGCCAAGGCGATAAGGGAAGGGCGCGCGCCCTGTTATCTCGAATTCCGGAGAAGATGATGTTGCGTTCCCTGTCATTTCTCGCCGCCGCGCTCGCGCTGTCGGGCTGCGTCGAGGCGACGGTCGCCTGGACCAACCTGAAACCGGACGGCCCGGAAGCGGCGCCGGCGCTTCACTATTCATCCCTCGCCGCGTGGGAGGCGACAGGCGCAGGCCCTGCGCGCGACATTCTGCAGGCGCGCGTTTACGGCGTTGAACCTGACCGGTCGACGAGCCGCATCATCGACCGGAAAACGCTGAACGCCGAAGCCTTCGGCGGGATCGGCGTTCTTGAGGAATACCGCGTCGGTGCGGCGATGGCTTATGGCGACGTTGAAGTCGAAACGCGGTCGCAGGACGGCGCCGACGGTTTCATCATGGATGTCGTCAGCCCGAAAGGCGACGGCCCCTTCCCCGTCATCCTGATGGAAACCTTCTGCCCGCGCTGGACGACGATGCCGGACGCGCATGTCGCCGGCGCGCCTGACCCAATGAAACGGCGCGGCGGCTTCAGCCTCGAAACCTATATTTTCGGCCGCTATATCTGCACGCCGCCGGTCGAGGAGATTCTCGGCGCCGGCTATGCGATTGCGACGATCTTTCCATCGGAATTCATTCCCGATCGCCGCGTCGAAGGGCTCGCTGAACTGAAGCGCCTCACCGCCGGTCACGCCGATGACGAAACGCGCCTCGGCGCGATCGGCGCCTGGGGCTGGGCCTATTCGCGCATGATCGACATTCTCGAACAGGATGCCCGGCTCGACCGCGACGCGATGATCGTCTGGGGCCATTCGCGCTACGCCAAGGCCGCGCTCGTCGCCGCGGCGTTCGATCCGCGCATCGACGGCGTCATCGCGCACCAGTCAGGAACCGGCGGCGCTTCGCTCAACGCCGACAAAAAAGGCGAAAGCATCAAGGGCATCACGAAGAACTATCCGCACTGGTTCGCGCGGAGCTACGCGCAAGACAATCTCGACGGTTATGACCAGCACATGCTGCTCGCGTTGATCGCGCCGCGCCCCATCCTGCTCGGCAATGCGCGCCGCGACGTCTGGTCCGATCCCAACGGCGCCTTTCGCGCAGCGCTCGGCGCCGATCCTGTCTACGCGCTTTACGGCGCGCGCGGCCTTGATCAGAAGCGTCTTAAACCCTACGACCCGGCGGCTGAGATCGCTTTCTGGATCCGTCCCGGCACGCATGGCGTCGTCAAGGAGGACTGGCCGGCGTTCCTGCAATTTCTGCAGGCGCATTTCGCGCCGGATGACGATCATGGCGGCGGACGGATCATTTCAGCAGGACACGATTGAGGCGTCGTTCGCCGCGCTATACGCGGGCGCGCCGACAAGCGTTTCCTTCCGCAAGCTGAGAAAACGCATCCTCCGCCAGGCGCAGGAGGCGATCAGCGCCTACCGGATGATCGACCGGACGGCGGCGCGTCCGCGATGGCTTGTCTGCCTTTCGGGCGGAAAGGATTCCTACTCGCTTCTCGCCGCCCTTCTCGATCTTCAATGGCAAGGCGCGCTCGACGTCGATCTTCTCGCCTGCAATCTCGACCAGGGGCAGCCGGGGTTTCCCAAACACATCCTGCCGGCGTTTCTTGAAGGTCTCGGCGTTCCCTTCCGCATCGAGGCGAAAGACACCTATTCGATCGTGACGGAGAAAATCCCGGAAGGGAAAACCTATTGCTCGCTTTGCTCGCGCCTCAGACGCGGGCATCTTTACCGCATCGCGCGCGAGGAAGGCTGCTCCGCCATCGTTCTCGGCCATCATCGCGACGACGCGCTCGAAACATTCCTTCTCAATCTCTTCCACGGCGGAACCTTGAGCGCGATGCCGCCGAAACTTCTGAATGAAGAGGGCGATCTTCTGGTCCTGCGCCCGCTCATCCACTGCGCTGAGGACGATCTCGCCAAATTCGCCGAGGCGATGAAGTTCCCGATCATCCCCTGCGATCTTTGCGGCAGCCAAGACGGCTTGCAGCGCGCGGCGATGAAAAGAATGCTCGACGAATGGGAAATGAAGGCGCCGGGGCGGCGCGCGACGATGTGGCGGGCCCTGCAAAACGTCAAGAAAACCCAGCTCGCCGATGCGGCGCTTAACGATTTCGCGAGTCTTTTCCCGAAGAACGACGCGTAAGCCTTGCCAGAAAACGCCGAACGAGCGCTCAGATTGCCGCGATGACGACCGCCAGCGAAATTCCCGCCAGTGAACAGCGCGCGCAATGCGCGGTCGGGATCGTCATCATCAATTTCAGGACGGCGGGGCTGGTGAAAGACTGCCTCGCCGCGCTCGGCCCCCAGCTTGAAGAAAACGACGCGCGCGTCGCCATTGTCGACAATTTTTCAAATGACGGATCAGCGGACGAGATCGCCGACTGGCTGATGCGCGGCGATCTGTGGAAGTCACGCGCCGCGCTCATCCGTTCGCCGTCGAATGAGGGGTTTTCCGGCGGCAACAATATCGGGATCAACGCGCTCGACGCCGGCTGTTACGTGTTGCTGAATTCCGACACGCTGATGCGCCCCGGCGCGTTGAAAGCGATGCTCGCCGCGGCGACGCGCGAAAAGGACGCGGGGCTTATCGCGCCGCGCCTTGAGGACCCCGACGGAACGCCGCAGATATCCGTCTTCCGCTTTCATTCTC
>JAGRED010000184.1 GCA_020446725.1 Parvularculaceae bacterium
GTCGTCAGCAACGGCCCGGCGATGAAAACGAGCAGCGCGACCGAAACAAGAAGCGCCGGCATGATGCGCAACACGCGATTTCGCATGAACACGGAAAGCTGCGGATGCGCAGCCCAGCTTTTCGCGATCAGGAAGCCGCTGAGGGCGAAAAAAATCAGCACGGCAAGCTCGCCGAAACTGATCTGTCCAGAGATGATTTCAAAGGGCTCCGTCGCACGGCCGCCGCCGCTCACTTCGTAAGAATGCGAGAAGATGACGAGCGCCGCCGCAAAAAGGCGGATCGCATCGAAATTATTGCCGGCGCTTTTGCCGGCGCGCCAGGCGTCTTCGATTGTGCGCGGTCCTGTCATCGCCCCTGAAATCGCCTCATCCCTTCCCGGCGAGGCTAGGCGGGCGAGGTTAAGGAAGGCTGGAGGCTGACACGGCGATCAACGCGTGCCGCCCGCCATGTTGAAGACGACCGGCAACGCCGGATCGAGGAAATAGTTTTTCCACGCCCAGTTGAGGTCGGGATCATCGCCCGCGAATTCGATCCGGAATTCCTCAAGATCGATTTCAGCCTGAAATTCCTCAAGCTTGCGCCGTTCGGCCACAGCCTTGTTCGCCTGATCGCGCAGCGCGCGGATGAGCCTTTGCTGAAGCAGCATGTAATCTTTCGAATATTGCATGTCGCCATGCCCCGGAACGATGATCCGGGCGTCATAGGCGAGCAAGGCGTCAAGCGTCTCCGGCCAGGAACGAAATTCCGAATTGATGCCGTAGGGCGTCGGATGAATGACAAGATCGCCCGTGATGAGAATCTTTTCCTCCGGAAGAAAAACGACCGTGTCGCCGCGCGAGTGACCCGTGAATTTCTTCAGGCGAATTTCAGTTCCGCCCAATGTCAGCGTCATCGCGTCGGAGAATGTGCGCTCGACGCCGGCGAACCCGGTCTTCGCCGCGCTTTCAAAAGCGCGTTTCAAATCCCTTGCCGCACGCGCATCGCGACCGGATTGATACGCCGATTTCGGATTGCCGTCATCATCGACGGCGGAACCCGCATTCTTTTCAAACGTCGCGAGAAGCGCTTCGCCTTCTTCGCCGGAGACCAGTTTTTCAAACAGCGCCGGGCCGCGGCGATTCCAGATCTCCGCCGTGTAGTCGTCTGAAATGATTTCAACGCCTGGAAACGCTTTCTTGTAGGCGCCGTCACCGATCGTATGATCGGAATGCCAATGCGTATTGATGAGATAGCGGACCGGCTTGTTTGTCAGTTTTTTGATCTCGGCGATATGGAGCCGCACGAGATGAGCGCTCGGCGCATCGACGACGACGGCGCCGTCATCGGTCAGGATTAGCGTCGAATTGCCGTCGACAATATCGGCCGTCGTATTGTCCGCCGTGAAGGAATAAACATTCTCCGCGAGCCTGATCATCCGCACATTCGGCGCAATTTGCTTCTCGGAGAGAGAAGCCGCCGCGGCGCCCGACAGCGTCAACGACAAAGACGCGAGAATGGTTGTGAAAAGCCTGATCATTGATCGTCCCCTTCATCTAGCGCGCCGGCGATCGCCCAGCCGCCGAAATTCTCCTTCACTGCGAAGATGATTTCATTGCGGCCCTTTTTGAGCGGCAGGTGAATCGCATCGTGAAGGCCGACCGTGCCGAGAAAACGATGATCGCGCGACATATAGCCGTCAGCGCCTGAATAGACGAGCGCGCCATTCACGAACGCCTTCACTTCATCGCTGAAACCGAACCGCAATCGCCGCGTTTGCCGCCGCGGCGAATTGATGACCAGGCGCGCGAACGCCGCATCGCGGCCTTCGCCGAATTCTGCGACGCGCGCGATATTCGCAACGCCGTTCTCCTCGACCGCAAGCGTGCGCCACTCAACGGCTTGCAGGTCTTCACGCGAAAGCTGCGTTGTCTCCTTCAGCGTCTTGAAATCGAATGCCGGCGATATTTCCCATTCCATGATCGCGCCCGGGGCGGGCGCCGGCAATGGCGCCGATTCGCCGATGATGACGGCGTTCGCCGTTCGATCGACGCTGACATTTGCAAAATGCGCCGGCGCGAAAAATGAGTTGAGACTGAGCGAGCCGCTTCGCCGGTCGCGCATCAGCTTTTCGATGTGGAGAACCGGCTTGTCGCTGTCGACATAGATATCCGCCTCCTCCCCGGAAATGACGAGCTTCACATGCATCCATTCATCGAAACGATAGTCGAGCGCGGCGGCGTAGCGCGGCCCATAAAGGATTTGCCAGGCCGACAGGCCGTGAAATTCCGGCGTATACTGGCTCGCATCCGGCTGGCCGTTCTGATGGGGGCGAAGATAGAAATGCTCGTATTCGCCGGGCCCCTGCCGTCGGAAGGCGACGCCTGAAAATCCGCGCTCATTCGCGAACGCAATATCGAGTTCGATGACGCCGTTTTCAAAATCGATGCCGGCCGCTTCAGCGCCGCCATTTTTCAGATAGAGGCTTTCCCGCCCTTTATAGGTTTCAAAGCGGTGGTCTTCGGCGTTGATCCGCCAGGCGGCTTCGGTCATCGGAATTCGCTCCGCAGCGGCGCA
>JAGRED010000185.1 GCA_020446725.1 Parvularculaceae bacterium
CGGCGTCATCACCTTTGATCGCCTTTCGCTCAACAATCCGATCCTCGACCTTCGCGCCGAGCGGGAGACGCGGTCTGGCGTGACCGCATCGATCGTCATCGCCGGCCGCGCCGAGGCGCCGAAGATCACGCTTGAATCATCGCCCGCCTTGCCGCCCGAAGACATCATGGCGCTGATCCTATTCGACAAGCCGGCGAGCGAACTTTCCGCGCTCGAATCGCTGCAGGTCGCCGAAGGCCTCGCCGAGCTTGGCGGCATCGGTCCCTTCGGCGGAAACGGCGTCACGGGATCCGCCCGCAAGGCGCTTGGCCTCGATCTCCTCAATTTCGATATCGACGGAACCGACAGCGCAGCGAGCACCCTCACCGTCGGCAAATATGTCGCAGACGGGCTTTTCGTCTCGGCGACGCAGGACGCCCGCGGCCAGAACGGCTCGGTGCGGATCGAATATGAAATCGGCGATTCCTTCACCGTCGAAACGGAGCTTCGCCAGGACGGGGATCAGACCGTCTCGGCGAACTGGAAACGCGACTTCTAGCTGCCCCCCGTACCGTTCGCCCGCGTCGGAATGCGCCTTGAGCCGTTTCGTCCCGACCCTATACTCCCGCCATGGACAGGGCCGATTCCACCGCCGCCGCGCGCTTATTCAGCGCGCGTTTTTGCGCTGAAGGGGTAAGCGTATCGCGCGGCGGCGCGCGCATCGTCAGCAATATCTCGATCACGCTTGAACCGGGCGACGTCGTCATCCTGCGCGGCCCGAACGGGTCGGGAAAGACAACGCTTCTGCGCGCTTTCGCCGGTCTCCTTCGTATCGACGACGGCGCGATCCGCGTTGAAAGCGCGCACGGATCATCCGTCAGCGCACCGGTCGATGAGCCCTCTGCCAGCCTCATCTATTGCGGACCGCAGAATGCGGCGAAAGCCGCGCTCACCGTCGATGAAAACCTGCGCTTCTGGGCGGCGTTATACGACGCGCCTGAAGGCGCGCTCGAAACGGCGCGCACGGCGTTCCGGCTAGAGGGTTACGCCGACCGTCTCGCCGGCGCCCTTTCGACAGGTCTTTTCCGTAGGCTCGGGCTTTCGCGGCTGGTTCTCGCGCGACGCCCGATCTGGTTCGTCGATGAACCGACGGCCTCGCTCGACGCGTCGTCATCGGAAACATTCGCGCGGTATGTCGAGGATCATCGCGCGGCCGGTGGCGTCGCCGTCATTGCAACGCATGATGCGTTCGATATCGCCGGCGCGCGCAAGCTGCGTCTCGCCGAGGAGCAAGCCGCGTGAGAGGATTGAGAGCGATCATCGCGCGCGACGTGACGCTCGCCTTTCGCGCCGGCGGCGGGTCGCTTCCGGCCGTCGCCTTCTTCGCCGTCATCACGGTTCTCTTCGCGCTCGCAGCCGGCCCCGATCTCACGCTGATGTCGAAGATCGCCGCGCCGATAATCTGGACAGGCGCGCTTTTCGCAACGCAGATTTCGCTCGACCAGATCTATCGCGCCGACCGCGAAGACGGATCGCTCGACGTCATTGTCACAACGAGCGGGGAACTGGCGCTGACGGCCGCTGCGAAAGCCGCCGCGCACTGGCTGTCGACCGGGTTGCCGCTCATTCTCGCGACGCCGGTTCTGGCGATCCTCCTCAACCTTGAAAGCGAGGCGTATCTGCCGCTGCTTCTGTCGCTGCTGATCGGAACGCCGGGGCTTTCGCTGATCGGGTCATTCGCGGCGGCGCTCACCGTCGCGCTCCCGCGCGCCAATCTCCTCATTTCGATCATCGTCAGCCCGCTTTATATCCCGATCCTCATCTTCGGCGCAGGCGCGGCGGCGGCCGGCGCGGCGGGTGCGCCGCAATACGCCGCCAATCTCAGCCTTCTTGGGGCTGCGACCCTTTTCACGGCGGTGATAGCGCCTATTGCCAGCGCCGCGGCGCTGCGCTCCAACATGGATTGAGAGACGACAATGCCGAGCCTTTACGAATTCGCCAATCCTGTACTATTTGAACGCTGGGCGCGGCCGGCCATTCCCTGGCTCGCCGGCGCGACGGCGCTCATGATCTTCGCCGGGCTTTACTACGCGCTTTTCAATTCGCCTGCGGATTATCAGCAAGGCGACAGCGTCAGGATCATGTATGTGCATGTTCCCGCCGCATGGATGGCGCTCTTCTGCTATTCGGTGATCGCTATTTCATCAGCCGTCGGTTTCATCTGGAAGCATCCGCTCGCGGATGTCGCGGCGAAGGAAGCGGCGCCGATCGGCGCGGGTTTCACCTTTCTCGCGCTTTTCACGGGGTCGCTCTGGGGCAAACCGATGTGGGGCGCCTGGTGGGCGTGGGACGCGCGCCTCACTTCAGTCCTTATCCTGTTCTTTCTCTATCTCGGCTATATGGCGATCTGGCGCGCCTTTGACGACAAGGCGCGCGCCGCACGGCTCGCCGCGATCCTGGCGATCGTCGGCTTCGTGAACATCCCCATTATCAAGTTTTCCGTCGACTGGTGGAACTCGCTGCATCAGCCGGCGAGCGTCTTCCGCGCCGGCGGGCCGAGCATTCACCCCTCAATGCTGCCGCCTTTGTTTTTGATGGCCGGCGCCTATATGAGCTTTTTCGGCGCAGCGCTGTTGCAGTCGATGCGCAATGAATTGTCGGCGCGCCGTCAGGCGCGGCTTGAACGAACCGACGTCAAGGCGGCGTCAACCCTGGTGGAACAGTGAAGAAAAAAACGCGGCGGCTCTATCTGGCGGCGGGGGCCTTCGTCTTTGCGGCGGGCGCGGTCGCGCTGACCTTGAACGCGCTCAAAGGCTCTATCACCTTTTTCTACCTGCCAAGCGACATCGCCGCGCTGGCGGCGAAGCCGACCGCCGCAATCCGCCTTGGCGGCCTCGTCGAAGCGGGCAGCCTTCAATACGGCGAAACGGAAGAAAGCGGGAAGCCGCATGTCGCCTTCACCGTCACCGACGGCGAAACGCGCATCAATGTCGCTTATGTCGGTCTTCTCCCCGATCTCTTCCGCGAAGGACAAGGAGTCATCGTGCAGGGGCGCTTCACGCCGGACGGCGATCACCTTGACGCCGAAACGGTGCTCGCCAAGCACGATGAAAACTACATGCCGAAAGAAGTCGCCGACGCGCTGAAGGAGAGCGGGCGCTGGCAGGAAACCGGCGGCAAGGCGGGAACTGGTAGCGGGGGGCGGAATTGAACCGCCGACCTCAGGGTTATGAATCCTGCGCTCTCACCAACTGAGCTACCCCGCCAAGAGGCTTTGAGAGGCTGGGTCTATAACGACCTCCCCGCCGGGTCGCAAGGCTGCGGATCGGGGCGCAGAAACGCCCTTGAAAAGCCTTATCTGGCGACCATCGCGGCGACGTAATCGCCGATGGCGAGGCACGAGGTGAGCCCCGGCGATTCCATCGCGTAAAGGCCGATATAGCCCGGCGTGCCGTGCATCGCCGCGCCGAGGATGCGGAAATCGCCCTCTTCGCCGGGGCCTGTCGCTTTGGGGCGCTGTCCGGCGTAGCCCGGATTCAATCGCGCGGGATCGAGATCGGGCCAGAATTTTGAAACATCGCGCACAAAGGCCGCGAGCCGCGTTTCGTCGACCGTGTAATCGCCGAGCGGCGCATCCCATCGAATATCGGGCCCCAATCGCGCCTGACCGCCGAGA
The DNA here is from genome assembly GCA_020446725.1 of Parvularculaceae bacterium. Lineage (GTDB taxonomy): Bacteria > Pseudomonadota > Alphaproteobacteria > Caulobacterales > Parvularculaceae > Amphiplicatus. The sequence continues at coordinate 3,656 of JAGRED010000185.1, forward strand.
TCGCGCGTGTAGTGCACGCCCTGACTGTCCGCCGAATGCAGAGGATAGATGAGGCGCGAAAACGGCGCCTTGCCGGAATAGGTGAAATACTGCCCCTTCGCCGGGCGCAGCGCCGGGATGAAAGCGGGGTTTAGCCCGGCGATCGAGCGCGCGATCTGATCGGCCCACAGCCCCGCCGAATTGACGACGAGAGAGGCGGCAAGCGTCATCGCGCCGTCGCCGCCGACATCGATTTCCGCGCCGCCGTCAACGACGCGCCCGCCGATCACCGGCGACAGGAGCGACAGGACGCCGCCGGCGTTTTCAAGATCGCCGAGCATCGACAGCATCAGCCCGTGACTGTCGACGATGCCGGTCGACGGGGAACGCAGCGCCGCGACGCAGCGCAAGCCCGGCTCTAGGCGCCGGGCTTCATCGCCGGTTATTTCGGTCAGATCATCGACGCCGTTCGCCGCAGCGTTCGCCTTGACGCCTGAGAGTTTCGACCGCTCGGCGTCGTTCGTCGCGACGATCAGCTTCTCGCAATTGAGGTGGTTGACGCCGCGCGCCGCGCAATAGGCGTAGAGCTTTTTCTTGCCTTCAACGCATAACTGCGCGCGGAGACCGCCAGGCCGGTAATAAATGCCGGCGTGTATGACTTCCGAATTGCGCGCCGATGTTTCCGCGCCGAACGCGTCGTTTCGTTCAAGGACAATCACCTCGCGCCCGGCGAGCGCCAGCGAACGAGCGACCGCGAGGCCGATGACGCCGGCGCCGATGACTGCAACGTCGACGCGTTCGGCCATAAGGCGTCAGTCCGTCGTGGCGACCCATTTCGGATCGTCCTGGACCTCGCGCTCGAATTTCAGGAATTCGTAATAGCCGCAGCGCGATTGCGTCGGGAAGTCGCGGCAGATTTGCGGTCGACCTTCATAGATCGTGCAGACGCGCTTCTTCTGATCGAGAAACATGCACGCGGTGCCGAAGTGTTTGTCGTCTTCGTGCCGCATGACGCGCGGATTTTCCTTGTCACCCTTCTTGGTGAATTTTTTCGCGGCTTGCGCCTCGGTCACGCCATGGTGCTTGGCGAGACGCTTCACATCGCGCTTCGTCACCGGAATATGCGTGTAGGTGCAGCAATAGCCGACGCATTTGAGACAGTTATATTGTTTCTTCGCCATTGATCCTTCCGGCTTTCGTAACCCCGACCCTATCGACTAAAGCCGGACAGACTTGCAACGCGCCCTAACTGACGGATTCGGTCGCCTTTATCCACCCGCCGCCGAGCACGCGGTCATGGCCGGCTTCCGGCGAATAGAAAACACAGGCCTGGCCGGGCGCGACGCCCTCCTCCGCCTCGTCGAGGTCGACCGCCAAATCGCCGTCCCAAAGGAGGCGAGCGGGCTTCGGCGGCCGGGTCGAGCGCACCTTTACCGCGACCGCCGCGCCGTCGCGCGCAGCGTTTTCGAGCGGCCCGTCGCCGATCCACGAGACTTCTTTCAGGCGGATGCGCCGCACCATCAGCGCTTCGCGCGGGCCGACCACCACCTGCCGCTTGCCCGCATCGAGCCGGACGACAAACAGCGGCTCACCCGTCGCGACGCCGAGCCCGCGCCTCTGGCCGACCGTGTAATGGATGACGCCCGGATGGCGGCCCATCAGCGTTCCGTCGACATGAACGATATCACCGGGCTCAGCCGAACCGGGGCGAAGCCGTTCGACGACGGAGGCGTATTTGCCTTCCGGCACGAAGCAGATGTCCTGACTGTCCGGCTTGTCGGCGACGACGAGGCCGAACGCGCCGGCGATGCGGCGCACCTCATCCTTCGGCAGGTCGCCAAGCGGAAAGCGCAGAAACTCAAGCTGTTCCCGCGTCGTTGAAAAAAGGAAATAGCTCTGATCGCGGCTCGCATCATGCGCGCGGCGAAGCTCGGCGCCCGATGCGCCCTCGACGCGGCGAATATAATGCCCTGTCGCCATCGCCGCGCCGCCGAGATCGCGCGCGACCGTCATCAGGTCGCGAAACTTCACGCGCTCATTGCAGCGCACGCACGGGATCGGCGTCGCGCCGGCGAGATAGGTGTCCGCGAAATCTTCCATCACGCTTTCGGAAAAGCGGTCTTCATAATCGAGGACGTAATGCGGAATGCCGAGACGCCCGGCGACACCGCGCGCATCCTGAATGTCCTGGCCAGCGCAGCAGGCGCCTTTTTTCTGAATGGCGACGCCGTGATCATAGAGTTGCAGCGTCACGCCGACAGCGTCATAGCCCGCATGCTTGACGAGCGCGGCAGTCACCGAGGAATCGACGCCCCCGGACATCGCGACGACGACCCGCGCCCCGGCCGGAAGGCCGAGGTCGATATTCGGGAAATCGAGGCGCGCGTGGTCCAGAAGGTCTGTCATGGCGGGCGGAACATAGGGACCCGGCCTTCGAATATCCAGCGGCGGCCCCGTGCGCCGGGCCGCCTTTTTTCCGCGCGACGCCTGTTTTAGAACCGCCCGGTTGAAAGGACAGCCGCTTGAATCAGCCGCCGAATTTGTTCGCAGAAGGGCTTCAGGCCGCCGAACGCGGCGACTTCGCGCGCGCCGATGCGATTGCAAGGTCATTGCTGGCGCGCAGCCGCGACGACGTGCACGCCCTGCAAATCATCGGATACGCGGCCTTCCTGCAGGGAGACAATACGCGCGCGCTCGACGCCTATATCCGCGCGAACCGCGCCGCGCCCGGACAGCCTGCGCTCCTTTACTGGATCGGCGTCCTGTTCAAGGAACGCGGCGACACGGCGCAAGCCGAACGCGCCCTTCGGCAGGCGACCGACATCAAGAGCGATTACGGCGATGCGTGGTGTCACCTCGGCGAGACGTTGTATCTCAACGACAAAAAGGACGAAGCGGCCGCCGCTTATGAAAAGGCGCACGCCGCCGAACCGCAATCCGCGACCGTGCTCGCCAAATGCGCGAGATTTTTCGAAATCATTCACGAAATGGACCGCGCGCGCGCATTTGCTGAAAAGGCGTACGAAGCCGCGCCGTCCAGCGACTTGAATGCGATCGTCTTCGCAGAAATCCTGATGCGCGAGAAGGAAACCGCGCGCGCCATCGAAATATTGGAGCCTTTCGCGGCAAACGATGCGGTCAACCGGCGCAACCGGTCGAAGATATTGAGTCTTCTGGCGTCGGCCTATGACCGCACGGCGCGTTTTGACGACGCGTTCGCGGCGCTCGAAAAATCGCACGCACTGCAAAGCCAGATTTCGTCCGCTGAGGCAGCCGCGCAGCAAAGTCCGCTCCAGACGTCTGCGCTTGACGCCACGATAAATTTCCTCAGCGAGACGAATTTCGCCGAATGGACATCTCATTCGGCGCTTGAAGGCCCGGCGCCCGTATTCCTCATCGGCTTTGTACGGTCGGGCACGACATGGCTTGACCAGATCCTTTCCTCCCATCCGCAGATCGAGGTCATGGAGGAAGAAGACAATTTCATCGACATCTGGCCGCACTACGTGACGGATGCCGAAGGCGCGCGCCGACTGCCGTTCCTCACATGCGACGAGGTCAACGCCTTGCGCGCCGCTTACTGGAAGCGCGCAAGGCTGATCCTGAAAGAAGACAAAGGCGGCCCGATCGTCGATAAAGTGCCGCTGAACACGGCTGAACTCGGGCTCATTTACCGGATATTTCCTGACGCAAAGATCATCTTCGCCATTCGCGATCCGCGCGACTGCGTCCTCAGCGCGTTTCAGCAGCATTTCCAGATCAATGCCGGCATGGCCCATTTTCTGGACATGACTACCGCGGCGGAATTTTATGACCGCGTCATGTCAATCGGAGAGATCGTTCGCAACAGAGCGGCTCTCGACGTGCACGAAATCCGATATGAGGGTCTTGTTGCGGATCTTGAAAGGGAGACACGCGCGCTGATCGACTTTCTCGCTCTTCCCTGGGACGACGCGGTTCTGAATTATCAGGAAACGGCGCGCCAGCGCGCGGTCAGGACGCCAAGCCGGACGCAGGTCATTCAAAAACCCTATGCGACGTCGGTCGGCAAATGGCGCAATTATCGGCGCGGAATGGCGCCGGCGTTGCCGATCCTCGCGCCCTGGGTCGAAAAATTCGGCTATGCGCCGGACTAGAGGAAGTTGAGCAGCGAAAGCTCGCTCGCCTGCGACAGCGCCTGCGCCGCCGCTTCAATCGCGATCCGATCCTGATTGAGCCGGGCGACAACTTCCGCGAGATCGGCGTCTTCCAGTTCCGACGCGGTTATTTCCGCAAGATCGCGGCGCTGGCCGTTGCGAACGCGCGCGTCTTCCGCCTGGCCCTGCGCGAGGCCGTTAAGGCCGAGCTCTGAATAGAGCTGGTCGGAAATGACGTCGAGTTCGGCGATCTTCTGCGAGATGAACGTCGTCTGGGCGGGCGTCAGCGATCCAGAAAAAGCGCCGAGGCTCGCGGGCGCATTCGCAAGCTCTTTCAGTTTTTCAAAGAGGTCGGATGCGATCTCGCGCGCGGTCGCGCCGCCATTGACCGTCACGCCCTCCTCGACCGCAAGGCGCTGGCGCGCCGCATCGATGAACAGGCCGTTCGTATCCGGCGCCGCGCCAATATCGGCGATCGACTGCGCGGTCACCGGCGGAACCGATCCGTCGACGCCGCCGAAGACATAAACCCCGCCGAATTCGGTATTGAGCGCGCCGATGATGCGCTGCGCTTCCGCGGCGATATTCGGCGCGAGAAGTTCGGCCCCGCCGGTCGCCAGCGTGACGACGAATTGTTCGCGCAGCGCGGCAACGCTGTCGGCGATTGAGGTCAGCGCGGCTTCCTGCGTTTGAAGCCTCGAAGCGGCGATCGCCGAGGATTTTTCATAAGCGCTCGCACGTTCGATGATCCCTTCCGACGACAGCAGCTGCGCCGTCGAAACGCCGATGCCGCTATATCGGTCGGATATCTTTCCCGTCGAAAGCTGTATCTGGCGCACCTCGGCGCCCGCCTGCGCGCGCTGAAAACTGTTCAGGAGGATTTGCTGGAAACCGAGATCGGATATGCGGGTCATGATGCGCCTTTAAATGATCTGGAGCAGCGACTGCCAAAGCTCGTCCACAGCCGCGATCACGCGCGCATTGGCGCCGTAGGCACGCTGATAGAGAATGAGATTTGAGAGTTCTTCATCGAGATTGACGCCGGAATCGCCGCTTGCGCGGGCGTTAAGGTCCGCCGCGATCGCCTTGTTCGTTTCCGCCGCAAGGTCTGCATTGCGCGCCGCCGAGCCGATCGACGCGATTGAATCGGCGACCGCCCGCGCTTCAAGGCTTTTCGCAACGCCGGCGAGAAGAATGGCGCCGGCCCCATCATTCGCGCCCGCCGTTGCGCCGCCCGTCGGCCGCGCGATGGCGAAACTCGCCGGATCGGCGAGAAGCGCGGGATTGATTGAGAAAACGCCGTTCGCTTCGAGAACAAGCGCCGCGCCAGACGACGCCGACGCGCCGGCCGCGACATTGCCGGCGTAAACCGCATTCAGTTGCGTCGCGACGCCGCGAGCCGAGGCTTCGACCAACGCCTGAAGCCGCGGCAGATCGACATTGCGCAGGGTCAATAGGCCGCCGATCTCGCCGCCAATGCCGATGGAAGCGCTGATATCGGCGGCGATCTGCGCCGCGGACCCCGTGTCTGGATCGACTGACGACAGGGAAACCGCCGTCGGGGGTCCCGCGGTCACGCCAAGCGCTCTGTACCCGGCGGAATTGACAAGCAGCGTTCCGCCCGCAGTCGACACCTCGACGCGACCGTCTTCGCTGCGCGTCACATCGATCGAGAGATAGGTCGAAAGCTCAGCGAGTCTTTGATCGAGAAGATCGCCCGCGCCGTTGCTGTCCTGAACGACCTGATTGAGGCGATAGATCTCGCCGAGCAACGCGTTGACCCGCGCCGCGCCCTGTTCAAGCCGGCCGACCGCCGCGGCACCCTCCTCCGCGATCGCTGCGCCTGTGCGGGCAAAGGCGTCAAACGCCGCCTGCAGGGAAAGGAGCGCGTCGGCTTTCGCGGCGACGGATGAAGGATTGGCCGAAAGCTCAGTCAGTGCGGCGATCGCCTCGTCGAGCTTGTTGGCGTAGGAGATGTTGTCGCCAGGCGCGCCGAGCGAGGCTTCAATGCGCGAGAGGGCGTCCGCGATCGCGCGCGTAGCCGCCTCATCGGCGTTGCCGCCATAAGTCGCCGATTGCAAAAAGCGATCTACCGCCGCCCGTGCAATGTCGACATCGACGCCGGCGAACTGGTTGGGGATCGCATCGGAGTAGAAATGCGCTTCGCGGCGCGCGAAATTCGGCGTGTTGACGTTCGCGATATTCTCGGACGTCGCAGCGATCGCCTGCTGGTTCGCGAAGAGGCCCGAAACGGCCGTATTGAGCGCAACGTAAAGGCTCATCGCTCACCCCTCGCGATGGGAAATTCTTGCCGGCCCGGCAAAAACAACCCGGCGCCCTCTGCACGGCGGGTCTTGGCCGATGCGGGAAAACCCTGAAAAACAGCGCTTTTCATCATCATCTCGATGCTCACGCGACTCATTCGGCGAAGAGAATTGCAAACGGCGAACCACGCTCCGCGCGCTCGGCAAATGGCGCCGCGCAGGAAAATTCTGCAGGCTGATATTTCCGGCGAAGATCAATCGTTAAACACGCTTAAGCATGAAAAGCGAAGCGTTACGCCGATTCAAGAGTTGGCCCCGCTCTTGCCAATAATCGCGCGACTTATCAGGAACCCCATGACCGACAGCGCGATCATCGCCGTTCAACCTTCGCCTGCGCCGCAGCGCCGAAGCGATTCTGGCGATAGGGCGGATGCGCCGGGCTTTTCCTATGCGCTTGCCGCGGCGTCTCTTGAGCGCAACGCCGCAAAATCGCTTGAGGCCCATGGAGCACGGCCTGAGGGGCAAGGGAGCGCTGGCGAGACGCAAGCGAGCGAAAGCGCAACGCAGCCCCGCGACGCTGGCGCCAAGTCGCAACAGCCGGTTGCGCCGGCATCTCAACAAAAAGCAG
>JAGRED010000186.1 GCA_020446725.1 Parvularculaceae bacterium
GCTGATGCTCGCGGGCGACGCCCGCGAGGCGCTCAGGGTCATTCGCTCAACGCGCATTGCGGGCCTCAGCGATGACGTCAACAAGCGCCGGCGAAAGATCGAGGCGCGCGCGCTCGCCGCATCGGGCGATGAGGTTGCAGCCGTCGCCATGCTGGCCGACGCCGTCGACCGTAATGAATTGCTGCTGCGCGCCGAAATAAACTGGACGCGTCGCGCCTGGGCCGAGGCGGCGCGCGATTACGCGTCCTACGTCGTCGATCTCGCCTCGCTTGATCAGGCGGCGGACCGCGACGCGGCCGTTCGCGGCGCGACGGCGTTTCTTCTTGCGGGCGATCGCGCCGGTTACCGCGCCTTTTCGATGGAGACGTCCAAGCGGCTTGAAGGCGCGCCGGAAGCAAGGCTCATCGAGACGCTCGGCGATGTCGATGGCGATCGCTTTCTGTCGGGAATTATGGATTCCTACAAGACCCTATACGGTCCGTCCAAGCGCTGAAATCGCTCAGGCCGCGCTGCTTTCGTTTTCAGGTTCGGCTTTCGCCGTTTCATCGACGACGAGATTGCGTCCACGCTTTTTCGCGATATAGAGGCACTTGTCCGCTCGCTCGATAAAGGTGTCGATCGTATCATCCCAGGCGAGCGTCGCAGCGCCCATAGAAAGCGTGATGACGCCCAGATCTTCATCGGTGCGCCGCTTTTTGAGGCGCCGCGATTCAACAGCCGTCCGGATGCGGTTGGCGAGCATGACGGCGTTCTGAAGCGACGTGCCCGGCAGGATAACCGCAAACTCTTCTCCCCCATAACGGGCGAGAACGTCCTGGCCCTTAACATTGGCGTTCATGACATCGGCGACGAGCCTTAAGACATGATCGCCGGTCTGATGGCCCCATTTGTCATTGAAGCTCTTGAAGTGGTCGACGTCAGCCATGATCAGCGCGACCGGCTCGCCGGTATCTTTGGCCCCGCGGACAAGGCGGTCGATTTCAAGATCGAAGGTCTTGCGGTTCTTCACCCCGGTGAGGGGATCGAGCATCGCTTCCTGCTGAATGTTCTCGATATTGCGGCGGAGCGTGTCGACCTCGTCGGACGACCGCGCGAGTTGCTGTTCAAGGCGTTCATTCGCCTCGCGAACGGATTTTGCGACGGAAAGAACGCCGTCCATCAGCGCGCCGATTGCAGGATTATCCGACGCCGAGCGTTTCAGTTCGAGCGTCAGGAAGCGCAGTTTTTCACTGTTGCCAGATGCGCTCGCTTCGGTTGTTTCAACCGCGTCGGCGACCCTTCCCATTTCGTCTTCGAAGCGCTGGATGAGGTCGACGATATCGCGCGAAAGCCCCTGCCGAACGACATGCGCGTCGTAAAGGGCGTCCGCGTCGGTCTGTTTGAAGGTCCCGTCTTCCTGCGTGAGACGCTGAATGTCGCGCGCAAGGGCGGGGGTGCGCCCTTCGACGAACAGAAGCCAGAGTTCAAGATTGCGCGGCGAAGCGGCGAGCGTCGCGCGTTTCAGCGCCGCCAGCGCCCGTTCGGCGATACGATGTGACTCGTCAATGCTTTCGCTCATCGCGCTGTTCGACCCCGCGGCGGATACGCCCTCAGGTCGATGCTAGGGAGGCCGTGTAAAGGAACGGCTAACTTTGCGGCGGCGATCGGCTATTGCGTTGGTTAGCGAACCATGAACGCCGGAATATCGGCGCCGAACCCTTTGACGGTTTCGCGCTTTTCGCCTTTCGGGCGATCCTCGCGCCTTGCGGGTTGGGCCGGCGCTTTCACTTCGGCCGGTTTCGGCGCCGTTTCGGCGCGGGCTTCACGCGGCCGGCGCTCGCGGCGGCGGTCGCCGCCGCGGGAGCGGTCACGCGCATTGCGGTCGGGTCGCCGGTCCGGACGGTCGCCGCGCGCTTTGACGGCTTCCGTCGCGGTCTCGAAAAAGTCGCCGAGATCAAGCTCGTCGATCGCTTCGGCGCGGATCGTTTCCAGAATCGAGTCGTAATATTTCTGGTCGGCTGACGTCAGCAGCATATAGGCCGCGCCCTGGCGCCCGGCGCGGCCCGTTCGGCCGATGCGGTGGACGTAATCGTCGGAATGGAACGGCGCGTCATAGTTGAAAACGTGGCTGACATCGGGGATGTCGAGCCCGCGCGCGGCGA
>JAGRED010000187.1 GCA_020446725.1 Parvularculaceae bacterium
GCGAACAAGATCCACAAGCCGATGCTGCGGGGCGCGGTCAATCATCGCTATCTGACGCTCGCGGTCTTTGGCGCGATCTTCGTGATGACGATCGGCTATATGGCGAGCGGGCGCATCAAGCAGACCTTCATGCCGGAAGTCGAAGGCGACTTCATGCAGGTCTCGATTGAATTGCCGCAATCGACTCCGTTCGAACGCATGCGGGAAGTGGCCGAACAATTGAACGCCGCGCGACGTCAGCTTGAGACGGAGACCGCCGATCTCGCTGCGCCGGACCCCAACACCGGCACGAACTCCAACGGCGTCGTCAGAAGCTGGGCGATGACGGTTGATGAAAACACGGTTCGCGCCTGGGTCGCGCTGACGCCGCCGGAAAGCCGCGATCTGAGATCGAAGAAGATCGCCGAACGCGCCAAAGAACTTCTCGGCGATGTGCCGGATGCTGAACGGATCGGCTTCGATCTTTCCGGCAATAATAATGGTCCTGCGATCCAGATCGCGGTCATCGGCGAAAACCAGGAAGACCTTTCCGCCGCCGTTGAAGATCTGAAGGCGAAGCTTTTGACCTTTTCTTCGGTCAGGAGCGTGCGCGACAGCGAAGAGGCGGCGAATGAGGAACTGCGCCTGAAACTGAAGCCCGGCGCGGAGCGTCTCGGCGTCAGTCTTGCGGCGCTCTCCAACCAGGTGCGCCAGGCCTATTTCGGCGAGGAAGCGCAACGTCTGCCGCGCGACGGCGACGACGTGCGCGTCTATGTCCGCTACCCGGAAGAGGCGCGGCGATCTTTGTCATCGCTGGAAGAGTTCCGCGTGCGTACGGAGGACGGGCGGGAAATTCCGCTTTCGGCGGTCGCTGAAATGACCTTTGAGGAAGGCGTCACCGGGCTTGATCGCCGTCAGCGCCAGCGGTCGATCATGGTTGAGGCGGAAGCCGACCGCGAGGCGCGCGGGGATATCATGCGCGAGCTTGAGGAGAGCTATTTCCCGCAATTCGACGCGCGCTACCCGACCGTGTCGCGGCGCGACCTCGGCGAGGCGGAATCGCAGCAGGAATTCATGGCGGAAATTTTCCGTCTTTTGACCTTCGCGTTTTTCGGCATGTATGCGCTTCTGGCGATCGTCTTTCGTTCCTATGCGCAGCCGGCGCTCATCATGTCGGCGATTCCATTCGCCCTCGTCGGCGCCATTATCGGCCATGGCGTCTTCGGCACGGCGTTCGGGCTCTTTTCCTATCTCGGCGCCATCGCGGCGATGGGCGTTGTCGTGAACGACAATGTCGTTCTCATCGACAAGATGAACCAGTTCCGAGACGAAGGCGAGAACGCTTTCAGCGCTGCGCTGGACGCTGGCGTTTCCCGGTTCCGCCAGATCTTTCTCACCTCGGTGACGGAATTCATCGGGCTTGCGCCGATGATCTTCGAGCAGGCGGCGATTGCGCAATTCCTGAAACCGATGGCGCTGTCGCTTGCATTCGGCGTTCTGTTCTGCATGCCGGTGACGCTGATTTTGAGCCCCTGCCTTTATCTCATCGGCAAGGACGTCAAGGACAATTCAGGCAAGCTGTGGCGGCTTTGGCGGCGCGGCTGGAGCCGTGAAGCCCAGATCAGCCCTGCAGAATAATCACGCCGAGAACAGCGCGGCGAGGCGTTCGATAAACCAGTATCCGGAGAGAACGCCGAGGGCGTAGCCGGCGACGCGTGTCGCATGCGCAACCGGGGCGCTTCGAACCGTCGATGTCGCGCCGCGAACGCGCCTTGCGACCGCAAGCGCGGAGAAAGCCGCGATGACGACGGCAATCTGCCCCGCTTCGACGCCAAGATTGAAAAAGAGCAGCGCGGCGATCGTTTCAGTCTTTGGAAGGCCGATTTCGCCGAGCGCCGCCGCAAAGCCCGCGCCGTGGACGAGCCCGAAGGCGCTTGCGACGAGGACAGGGCGTCGCCAGGCGAGCGTTGTCCTGTCGCCGCGGGCGATCTCCGTTGCAAGGAACACGATGGAGAGCGCGATGACAGCTTCGGTCGCGGGAACGGAAACAACGATAAGACCGAGCGCGACAAGCGCCAGCGTGGCGGAGTGGGCGAGCGTGAAACCGGTGACGGTGACGAATGTGCGGCGCGGCGTTCCGGCGATGATCAAAAGCCCCGTCAAAAAGAGAAGATGATCGATGCCGCCTAGAATGTGTTCGATCCCGAGCAGGAAATAGCTTCTTGAAACGCCTTTGAAATCTTCCGCCGCCGGCCCGCGCCAGTGATCCTGAGAGGGATCGAGGATCGCCGTGCGGGTCTCGCCGCTGGCGAATTCGACCCGGACGAGCGTTGAGATCGACGGGTTGAACGCCGGCCAATCGATCGCGAGAGCGGCGTCGGCGATCTTACATTCATAGAGCGCCGATTGCCGACGCGGATCAGCGCCGCCGCGCCGGCTCTCAACGCAGGGTTTTTCGAGCGAAAGCTGCGGCGCATTGCCGGCGTCGACGGTCGCCGGCGCCGTCCACGTCAATTCGACCTGGCTGTCGGCGATTTCAGTGAGTTCGACGAAAAGCGGTCGTGAATCATGCGCTGTCGCTGAAACAATGCCGGCGAACCACAACAAAATTGTCGCGATAATGGCGCGCATGTCACTCGCTGCCCGAAAGGCGGTCATCGACCTGATAGGTTGAAACAATTTCTTCAATCGCGGCGTCGATGGCGATCTGGCGCATGTCTTCGGCGAGATCGGATCTGACAAGATCGTGAATCTCTTCAAGCGGGGCGAGGCGGGCGGGCGCGCGTGAAGCGATGAAAAGCAGATGCGCGCCGTATTGAGACCGATAGGGGCCGACCCATTCATTCAACGGCGTGTCGGGACTGAATATCGCGGCGGCAATATCAGGTCCGAGCTGGCTGAAGATGTAGTCATCCGTTCTATCGACGTAATTCCTGTGGAACATGAAGCGATCGCCAAGGCCAGACGTGCCGTTGTATCCGGCCTTGGCGGCGCGCAGTCTTTCGAGCAGGCTTAGGGCTTCCGCTTGCGCCGCTTCAGCGGTTTTTTGCTCCGTTGAGACGAAAACATGCGTCATGGTGGCGGCGGGCGGCGAGGCGTAGCGTTCCCGATTGGCGTCGTAAAAAGCCTTGATCTCTTCTTCCGTCGGTTCCCTCGCCGCCGCCGCCGCTTCGGCGAGGAACTCGACTTTCTGAACCATGCGCTGCCGGATCACATAATCATTCGCATCGAGCCCCAAGGTTGTCGCTTCGCGCGCCAGCGCTTCCTCGCGCACATAATCGCGAACAAGGGCGGCGCGCTCTTTTTCCGTCATACGGTCGAGCAACAAGGCGGCGGTCGCCGGCTCGAACGCCTTTGAGCGATACTGGATGAATTGAAGGATCCCTGCGCGGTCGACCGTTATGGTCTTTTCATCCTTTTCTGGCGGGCTGAGCGCGCTCGCGACGGCGAAAAGAAGGGCGCCCGCCGCAAGAAAGTGGACGAGCGGGTCATTGAAGAGATGACGCAACGTTCAGCCTTTCGCGGGCGAATACCAGATCGGCGAGGAATAGGCGCGCTCCTGGATCGTGACCGCATACCCTTCCGGCGGCTCTTGTTGAAGCGCGACGGAATCATAGAGCGAATTGCGCGGGGTCGGAATTTGAAGGACGCGCACATAATAAAAGGCGCTTTGGCCGGGATCGAATTCGGGATCGGTCCATACGGTCGACAACTCCGCAGCGCCGACGGTGTTGCTGTAGGATGCGGTCTCGACGTCGACCGTATTGGCGACGGGTTCAAGCCGCCCGTTCGCGTCGCGCGACCGCCCCGCCGACCAGGCGACGTCAAAGACTTTCTCCTGCGCCTTGCCGTCCGCGCCGAGCCAGCCTTTGACGATCTGCACACGATCGAGATTGGCGTCTTTCGGATCTTTGACGGCGCGCACGAGGAATGAAGGCGCTTTGTCGGCGGCGGTCAGGTCGCCGCCCATCGGCACGCCTTTCGTGTAGCCGATCGTCGCGATGTCTTCGGCGTCTGCGTCTTCCGGCGCGAAATCAAACCCGCCGAAGAACCGCACGGCGATGCGCGGGCCAGTCGTGCCGTAGACTTCGCGCCGCTTCATCGCGGCGAAGATTTCCTCGCGCGTATTGCCGCGCGCCCAGACGGCGGCGAGACCGGACGCCGACATATCCCAGCCGGAAACGGCGCCCTGAAGATCATGTGCTTTCATCTCCGGTATGGAATCCCAGGCGAACTTGCCTTGGAAGTTGTTTTCCTCCGCCGAGGGAAGGCCGGAGTGCGAATCCGTCGACCCGATCATGCCGAGTTTGTAGGGATTGACGCCGAGGTCCGCCTCAAGTTCGAGCCCCGTTTTGAGCGCGCTGCGGACGAAATCGGCAGGCGTGACGGTCGGGGTGCGATCATGCCCGGCGCGCGCCTCGATCAGCGATCCGAAAAATTCAAAGGCGGCGAATTCGTCTTCCGGCGACAGGGCGGGGTGCGTTTCGGAGGTCCCCTTGATTTGAGTCACCTCGGCGACGGGCTCCCATTCTGAACGCATCCGCGCATAGTCGGCCGTTATCGGACGGCCTTCATTATCGACCGTTGCGAACATGCGCCCTTTGGAAATATTCGAATTATGCGGAATTGAAATGAAGTCGACGCCCGTCTTTTTCTTCGTCTCATCGAGCCACCGCCAGAGATCTTCCGGATTGCCGCTGTCATCGGAAGAGAAGGGCGAGAAAGATTTCGCCGTCTCGGGCGATGTGGGCGAAAGGACGATGCGGTGAAGGTTGGCGCCGTTTGGCGTCGGGGTGTATTCCCACGCGACGAGCGTGGTGAATTTTCCCGGTCGGTTATATTTCTCGGCGGCGTCCATATTCATCGACCAGGCGGTCTTGAAGACTTCTTCATTCCTCAGTTCTTCGAGCAATGTCGGATCTGACATGAGCCAGCGTTCGGCGCGCGCCCGCGGGTCCGGCTTGGAAAAAAGGCCTTCAAACCACCACCGGATCAGCGTCAGCGGTCCGATCTTCGGCGGCCGCTGGTCGTCCGGCGTCCCGGCGGCGTTGATGGCGAGGAGAAAAAGCCCGAACGCGTCTTCGGAGCGTCCGGAATCAAAAAGCTGGCGCAGTCTTTTGCCGAGCCTCGTCGACGCCAGGCGGTCATCGTGAACCGTCAACAGGAAATAAGGCACGCCGAGCATTTCCGCGTGATCGCTGACAGCGAGGAAGTCGAGAGGCGTCTGCAACTGCACGCGCGCGCGATGGTAGGCGTTGATGACGGGCATGCCGGAGGCGAAACGATAGGAAGTCGCCGCGTCGACGGAATGGTTCTCCATGAAATAGGCGTCAACGGATAAATTCGTATGGAGGTGCGTGTCGCCCCAGAGAAGTTTGTCTGGATAGGTCTGCGCCTCGGCGGCGCTGGCGGCGATCGCGAGAGATGCGCTGGCGGAGAGTAGGATTTTTCTGTTCATGATCATCGCCCCTGGCAGATGGGCGATCATGCCGTCTTGCGGCCGCCTGCCGCAAGCGTTCTTGGCGCCTTTCCCTTCTCGACGAAATCCGACTAGAAGCTGCTTTATGAAGATCGGCACCAGAGGCTCGAAAATGGCGCTGGCGCAGACCGGAGAGGTCGTGCGCCGCCTTGAAAGCGCGCATCCGGGCCTTGGCGCGGGAGCGGTGGAATTCACACCGTCCGGCGACCGCGATCAGGTGTCGAAACTCGACCGCCATGGCGGCAAGGGCGGCGCCTTCGTCGCCGAACTGCGCGCTGCGATGATGGCGGGAGAACTCGACTGCGCCATGCATTCGCTGAAGGACATGCCGGGCGATGAAGAAACGCCAGGCCTCGTCATTGCGGCGTATCTGAAGCGCGAGGCGGCGGAGGACGCGCTCGTCCTTCCAAACGGCGTCAGCGTCGGAGCGATCGATGACGACCGCCTTGCGGGAAAAAAGATCGGCACGAATTCCGTTCGTCGCGCCGCTTACCTGAAACGTCTTTTCCCAAAGTCGGAGATCATTCATTTCCGCGGCGCCGCCGACACGCGGCTTGAAAAGCTCGACAAGGGAACGCTCCAGAAATTGCCGGACGGCGGAACGGTCGGCCCCGCCGATGCGCTCATCATGGCGGCGTCCGGTCTTGCGCGCATTGGACGCGCGGACCGGATTTCGCGCCTGCTGGCGATTGAAGAAATGTTGCCGGCGGTCGGGCAGGGGATTGTCGCCGTCGAATGCCCCGCCTCGGCATGGAAGACGCGCGAGCGGCTCGCCGCGATCGACGATGCTGAAACGCGCGCGATGGCGGAAGCGGAGCGCGAAATGCTCTGGGTGCTGAACGGTCATTGCAATGCGCCGATTGCGGGCCACGCGCGGCTCGCCGTTTCGCGTCTGATGCTGAAGGGCGCGGTCATAGGCCTTGACGGCGGGGCGCTCATCGAAATCGAGGCGGAAGGCGCGATCGATCGTCCGCGCGAGCTTGGCCGCTATGTCGGGCTGAAACTGCTCGAACAAGGCGCGAAGGCGATTATCGAAGCGACGCGGGTCTGATCCCGGTCAGCTTCCGCTTTTCCTGTTCGCCACCAGATCATCGACAACGCCGGGGTCGGCAAGCGTCGAAACGTCGCCGAGATTGGAGAAGTCGTTCTCGGCGATTTTTCTCAGAATGCGACGCATGATCTTGCCGGAGCGTGTTTTGGGAAGGCCGGGCGCGAACTGAATGACGTCAGGTTTGGCGATGGCGCCGATTTCATTCCTGACATAGGCGACGAGTTCCGTTTCAAGTTCGTGCGAAGGCGTCGCCCCCTGCATCAGCGTGACATAGCAATAGATGCCTTGTCCCTTGACGTCATGCGGATAGCCGACGACCGCAGCCTCCGCGACGTCAGGATGCGCGACGAGCGCGCTTTCGACTTCCGCCGTGCCGATGCGGTGTCCGGACACGTTCAGAACATCATCGACGCGGCCTGTGATCCACCAATAGCCGTCTTCATCGCGTTTCGCGCCGTCGCCGGTGAAATACATGCCGGGATAGGTCGAAAAATAGGTATCGATGAAGCGCTGATGGTCGCCATAGACGGTGCGCATCTGGCCCGGCCATGAATCGAGAAGAACCAGATTGCCGCTCGTCGCGCCTTCGAGAAAGGCGCCTTCCGCATCGACCAGCGCCGGTCTGACGCCGAAGAGCGGCTTCGTCGCCGAGCCGGGCTTCATATCCGTCGCGCCGGGCAACGGCGAAATCAGCGCGCCGCCGGTTTCCGTCTGCCACCAGGTGTCGACGATCGGGCAGCGTTCCTTGCCGACCGTTTTATAATACCAGAGCCAGGCTTCCGGATTGATCGGCTCGCCTACCGTCCCGAGAAGGCGGACCGAAGATAGATCGGCGGCGTTTACCGGGCCTTCGCCCTCGCGCATCAGCGACCGTAGCGCCGTCGGCGCGGTGTAGAAGATATTGACCTTGTGTTTTTCGCAAACGCGCCAGAAGCGCGACGTATCGGGATAGGTCGGTATCCCTTCGAACATCAACGTCGTCGCGCCGTTCGCGAGCGGCCCGTAAACAATATAGGTGTGGCCTGTCACCCAGCCGACATCGGCGGTGCACCAGTAGATTTCGCCGGGCCGGTAATCGAAAACCGCCTCATGCGTGAAGGCGGCGTAGACGAGATACCCGCCTGTTGAATGCAGCACGCCTTTCGGCTTGCCGGTTGAGCCTGACGTGTAGAGGATGAAAAGCGGGTCTTCCGCGTCCATCACTTCCGCGGGGCATTCCGCCGGGACGTCATCGCGCGATTCATGCCACCAGAGATCGCGGCCTGCGTTGAACGCGATTGCGCCGCCGGTGCGGCGAACGACGAGCACCAGCCTGACGCCGGCGGTCTTTTCGAGCGCGGCGTCGACATTGCGCTTCAGGTGAACTTTCTTGCCGCCCCTGACGCCTTCATCCGCGGTGATGATCGCGGCCGGCGTGCAATCCTCAATGCGGCTTGCGAGGCTGTCGGGCGAGAAGCCGCCAAAGACGACGGAATGAACGGCGCCGATGCGCGCGCAGGCGAGCATCGCGTACGCAGCTTCCGGAATCATCGGCATATAGATGATGACGCGGTCGCCGCGCTTGACGTTGCGCGCTTTCAGAATGTTCGCCATCCGGCAGACTTCATCGTGAAGTTCGCCATAGGTGATGCGCCGATCGTCCTTTGGGTCATCGCCTTCCCAGATGATCGCGACGTCGTTTTCCCTTTCAGGCAGATGCCGGTCGATGCAGTTATACGCGGCGTTCAGCCGTCCGTCCTCATACCAGCGGATGCGGAAATCTTCTTTTCGATAGGAAACGTCCTTGATTTTCGTCGGCGCCTTGACCCAGTCGATGCGTTCCGAAACGCCTTTCCAGAAGCCTTCCGGGTCTTCGATGGAGCGGCGGTAATCCTCCTCGTAGCGCGCCTTCGTGTAGATCGCGCGGGAGGCGGCGTCTTTCTTGACGGGGATGAGGTCGGTCATGCGTTTATCCTTGTCGTCAGTTCGCCGGCTTCAGCACCGCTTTGGTTTCGAGAAACTCTTCAACGCCGAGCGTGCCCCATTCGCGCCCATTGCCGGATTGCTTGTAGCCGCCGAACGGCGCCTTCGCATCGACGCCGGCGCCATTGAGATGGATGTTGCCCGCACGGATGCGCCTTGCGACCTTTCGCGCATGGTTGATGTCGCCTGAATAGACATAGCCGGAAAGACCGTAGGGCGTGTCGTTCGCGATCGCGACCGCATCGTCTTCGTCCTTGTAGGGGATGATGGTGAGGACGGGGCCGAAAATTTCCTCGCGTGCGATCGTCATCTGGTTGTTCGCGCGGGCGAAGAC
>JAGRED010000017.1 GCA_020446725.1 Parvularculaceae bacterium
ATGGACGCCGAGCTCGATCACTCATTCCCGAAATACAATCCGAACCCGGAAGATCTTGAAATGCTGCACGCCATGCGGCATGCGGTCAAGGAGCACGGCGCCGATCTCGCGCTCGGCTTCGACGGCGACGGCGACCGCTGCGGCGTCGTCGACGACGAGGGCGAGGAGATTTTCGCCGACAAGATCGGCGTCTTGATCGCGCGCGATCTTTCAGCGCTCAATCCGGGCGCGCAATTTGTCGTAGACGTCAAATCGACCGGGCTCTTTCTCACCGACCCTGTACTGGTGAAAAACGGCGCGAAAACGGTCTACTGGAAGACCGGTCACTCCTATATCAAGCGGAAGAATCACGAACTCGGCGCCCTCGCCGGCTTTGAAAAATCAGGGCATTTCTTCTTCAACAAGCCTGTCGGGCGCGGCTATGACGACGGGCTCGTCGCGGCGATCGCGCTCCTGCAGATGCTTGACCGCAATCCGGACAAGAAGCTTTCCGATCTGAGGAAATCGCTGCCGAAGACATGGCAATCGCCGACCATGTCGCCGCATTGCTCGGATGAAACGAAATACGGCGTCGTTGAGAAAGTCGTCAAAACGATCGAGGCGCGCGCCAAGGAAGGCGGCAAGATCATCGGCCAGAAAATCCGCGACGTCGTCACCGTGAACGGCGTGCGCATCACGGCGGAAGACGGCACATGGGGTCTCATCCGCGCCTCGTCGAACAAGCCCGAGCTTGTCGTCGTCGTCGAAAGTCCGACATCGGAAGAGAACATGCGCGCGATGTTCAAGGAACTCGACGCGGTTCTCAGCGCGCATCCTGAAGTCGGGGCCTATAATCAGAAAATTTAAGGAGCCGCCGACGATGAAAGCTGAACTCGCGAAAGCCGCGATCGCTGCGGCGCTGCTCGTTCTTTCAGCCTGCGGACAGAAAAAGACCGAAAGCCCCGCGCCGGCGGGGGATGCCGCCGGCCCCGCGATGTGGCGCGTCACGGATGAGGATTCGACCGCCTATCTCTTCGGAACGTTTCACATCCTGCCCGAAAGCGTCGAATGGAAGACCGCCGCCTTCGACGCCGCGATGCGCGAAACGGCGACGACCGTCACCGAAGTCGACGTGAAAAGCCCCGCCGCACAGGCGGAAATGTCGAAACTCGTCACCGAACTCGGCCTCAATCCGACGGGCGTCACGCTTTCCGCGCTGCTGGGGCCGACCCGTGCGGTGCGCTTCGCCGCGATCACGGAGCGCTACGGCCTTCCGATGTCGGCCTTCGAGCAGATGAAGCCGTGGCTCGCGATGATCACGCTTTCCGTCTCGATTATGCAGAAGGAAGGCTTTGACGCGGACAGCGGCGCTGAGGAGGCGATCCTCAAACGCGCCGAGAGCGAGAAGGATGCGATCGCGCATCTTGAATCGGCCGAATATCAGGTCCGCGCGCTTGCAAGCCTCAGCGAGGATGAGATCCTCGCGGATTTCGACGCCTCCTTGCAGGAATATGAGAATTTCGACGTCTACGCCAAGCGGATGCTTGAAGCGTGGACCGAAGGCGATGTCGACGCCCTCGAAAAGGAAACGCTTTCGGAAATGCGCCGCAAGGCGCCGGATGCTTTCCGTATACTGATCAGTGATCGGAACGAGAACTGGGCGCGGGAAATCGAGGCGATGATGGCGGGCGATGAAAACTATTTCATCGCCGTCGGCGCCGGCCACCTGATCGGCGAGGGCAGCGTCGTTGAGCGCCTCAAGGCGAGGGGCTTCGCCGTCGAACGCGTGCAATAGCCGTCAGCGAAAGAATACGTCGATGATGAGGGCGAGGCCGGCGAGCGCGATATAAGCGCCGAACAGCGCCGACAAGGCGTCGCCCTTCACCTTGTGGGCGAGCCGCGCGCCGACCGGCGCGGCGACGCCGCCCGCGATCGCCATCACGATGAAGGCGGGAATTTCGACATAACCGATCGATCCCGGCGGCTTGTCGGCGACGGCGAGCCCGGCGATGAGAAACCCGACAGCGCCCGGGACGGCGACAGCGACGCCGAACCCCGACGCCGTCGCCACCGCCTGATGGATCGAACGCCCCGCCCAGCGCATGACCATGACGCCGACCGCGCCGCCGCCAAGCCCCATCAGCCCTGAAAAAAGCCCCGTGCCGATGCCGACCGGGATGTGGATCGCCTTGTGCGAGAGGTCCATGACGCGCGCCGCGTCGCGCTTCCGCCCCGAGAGCCGCTGCGCCGCGATGAAAAACGCGCCGCCTGCAAAAACCGACGCCAGCAGCTCGACGGGAATGTGCCGAGACAGCAGGCCCG
>JAGRED010000188.1 GCA_020446725.1 Parvularculaceae bacterium
ACCTATCGCGGCTTCGCGTGTTCCGGCCTGCCGAACATCGCCTTCGTTTTCGGCTATACGAACTCGTCATGGACGCTGCGCGCCGATCTCATCTCGCAATATGTCTGCCGGCTGATCAATTACATGGATGCGGGCGGCTATGATGTGGCGACGCAGGTCAATGACGACCGTGAATTGAAGCCCGAACCGTTCCTCAATCTCAACTCAGGCTACATCCTGCGCGCCGCAGAGCGACTGCCGAAACAGGGCGACAAGGCGCCCTGGCGCAACCCGCAAAGCTACTTCCGCGACATCCTCACCCTGCGCTGGGGCCGGATCGACGACGGCGTGATGCGCTTTTCAAAAGCCGACGCGAGCGCCGCGCCGCGCGCCGAAGAACCCGTCGCCGTCGCTGCGGAATAGGCGAACCCCGATCCGGAAACCGCCCGGCTCAGCGCGTCGGCGACGCGCCTGTTCCGTCGGCGCTGAGCGCCAGCCAGTCCTCGCGCGGCAGAGCGAGTTCAAGATCGAGAAATGTCGGCAGGATGCGCCAGAAACGCTTCGAGGCCGAATTCGACAGGATGACGATCCCCGCCTCTTCTTCCGGAAGCCAGGCGATATGCGCGGCGTATCCTTCAACCGTTCCCGCATGCGCGATCACCGGCGCGCCGTCGTAATTGTAGAGCCGCCAGCCGAACGCATATTGCGCGGCGTGAAAGCGCGGCGAGACGCGGCGCATGCGCGCGGTTTCCGCCGGCGAGATCACGCGCGGCGCATGAACAAGGTCGAGCAGCGCGGGCGATAATGTTTCCGGCGCGCGGCCCATCTGCGCTTTCAGCCACAAGGTCATGTCGATGAGCGACGCGTTGACGCCGCCGGCCGCCGGCACGCGATAATAATTGGGCTTCACTTCGACCGCGCGCCAGGGGGTGTATTCGTCCGTCGCGCCTTTGACGCGCTCGCGCACATTCGGGCGCGCATAGAGC
Source organism: Parvularculaceae bacterium (assembly GCA_020446725.1). Classification (GTDB taxonomy): domain Bacteria; phylum Pseudomonadota; class Alphaproteobacteria; order Caulobacterales; family Parvularculaceae; genus Amphiplicatus. The sequence goes on from JAGRED010000188.1 coordinate 966, forward strand.
GTTGAATTGAGAAGCCCGTCTTCGCCGACTGACGCGGTCGTCATGCCGAGCGGCGCGAAGAGCTTCGTGCGCACCGCATCGGCGTAGCTCTCTCCATAAGCGGATGAAACGGCGAGGCCGGCGATGTCATAGGCGATGTTCTGATAGGAATAGCATTTGCCGACCGGGCAGATGAGCTTCACTTTCGCGTATTTCGCATAGATGTCGGCGATCGGCGTTCCCGCTTCGAGAAGATTGTCATAGGCGTTCGGCGGCAGGCCGGTCTGGTGCGAGAGAAGATGGCCGAGCTGAAGCGACGTCTCGGCGCCGCCCGCGAGCTTCAACCCCGGCGCGAAGCGCGTCGCCGGATCTTCCGGCGACAACAGCCCTTCCGTCATCGCAAGGCCGGCGAGCGTTGAAGCAAAGCCCTTGGAGAGAGAGCCGACGCGGAAAACCGTCGAGGGCGTCACCTTCGTCGCGCCGCCCGCTTCGATCTCGCCCCAGGTCTTGATGAACCGCGTCTCGCCCTTCCTGACGACGGCGACCGCGAGCCCGACAAAGTCGCCCGTCGCAAAGGCGGCGTCGAGCGACTTTTCCAGTTCGAAATTCCTGTAGTCGTCATCGGCCGGCGGCGCGGCGCCCGGCGTCAGCATCACCGGCCCTTCCTGCGCGCGCGCAGAAGAAATGAACGCCGGCGAACAAAGGAAGAAAGCGCAAAGAATTACGGCGAAGCGGCGCAGGAAAATCATCAACAAAATCACCGACGGGCCCGAAGCGACAAGGCGCTCACCGTTGCAAGGCGCCGCCGCGCCTGTCAATGCGAGGCGGCGCCCTGACGTTAAGATTAGGCGTCAGAATTCAGTTGCGACCGGCGGCTCGACACCGCCGAGCGCCGGCGATTGCGTAACGCAGTCGATAATGCGGCGCGCGCCGTCCGGCAGCGTTTTGTGATAGGCGGCGACGCGCGGGTGAGCAGGCGCAACATCTTCGCGGGAAACGCCGCGCCGCGTAATCGTGCTGACCCTTAGCCGGCGGATCGTTCTTTCACGCGCGATCGTCGCGCCCGCCATGTCATGCGTGATGACGCAGACGACAGCCTGTTTCGTTCCCGGTTCGCATTTCGTTCGGATTTCCGCGCCGGGGATGTCGAGCGGCGCGGTGTGCGATCCGTTTTTGTCGCCGCAGAGTATATTGATGAAGCCGCGCGCGGCAGGGCCTGTGCGCCGCAATCGCGTGTCGCCGTCAAGATACGCCGCGTCTTCACCCATCGTTTCGATTATCCAGTCGCGGTGATGGAAAACATCGGTGAAAGTCGCGCTCAGCGCGCCGACATGCGCCGCTACGCCGCGAACGACGGCGCGCCCGCCCTCTATCGCGACAAAGCCGGAACCGCTGTCACCCTCGACAAGGGCGGTCGTTGCGTCTGCATTGGCGATCTTGAAACGGTCTTCAAGAACATCAGGCGAAATCGGCGCGCGATAGATCGTCGCCTCGCCCGGTTCGAGATTGTCGGCCCCGTGGCGCGTCGCAAGCGCGCCGACGACGCCCGATTGGCGCTTTGTCGCAGGCAACGCCGCCGCCTGCGCATAAGTATCAAACTGCAGCGGACGGACGAGTTTGACGAGACCGATGTCATTTGGACCATCGGCGAATGCCGCCTTCACCCAGCCCGGATGCGTAAAGACGCCCGGCGTTGCGCCGCCCGTCTGCGCGAAGACGATCGTCTTCACAAATTCGGCGCCGGAATAGACGTCGCGCCGTTTCAAGGTGATGCTCGTCGGACCGCCGACTGAATCGATGCAATGCGCCGCGGTCAGAACCCAGTTCGGCGCAATAAGAACGCCGTGACAACCGCTCATTTCAACCGCCCACGGATAAAAATAATCCGGTTCGATCGTCGGTTCCGCAGGCTGGGCGAATGCGCCCTGAAGCAGGCACGCTGACGCCGCAGCTGCGGCTGCCACATATTTATCCATCATTGTCATCTCCCCATTCTGAAACCTGTCGTCGATATGAAACCGCGTAGGGGCCGATGAGCGGCGCACCGACGCGCATCAGGCGTCAAGCGCCGCATGATGCGGTCACGCCGCTTCCATTTCAACGCAGATCGCTTCCGCGTCCTGCACGCTCAGAGTCTCATTCAGAAGCGCGCATTGATGTGCGCCGGCGCCGCGCCGGAAATGACGGCAAGTCTTGCAAGGGCCGAACGGCTTGCCGCCGCGCCGCGCAAGCGCGCGCCGCAGGGCG
>JAGRED010000189.1 GCA_020446725.1 Parvularculaceae bacterium
AAGGGTTCAGGAAAACGGCCGCCTGAAGGGATTTTGCGCCTTTTACGGATGAAACGCCCGGCGACGCCGGGCGTTTTTTTTCAGCCCGCCGCAGCGCAGGCGCGGCTCGTCGCGCAGCGCTTGCGGAATATCACATTCAGACTACTTTATAAAACAAAGTGAAGCGGCCAAGCGGGCTTTCGCCCTCGGGCGGGCGGCGCGCCGCAATCGAAAGGAAGCCGTGATGACGTTGGAACCCCTTCTTCAGGCGCCGCTGGTCGTCCAGATTCACGCCTTTGGCGCGATGGCGGCGCTGCCGCTCGGCGCCGTTCAGCTCATCGCGCCGAAAGGAAACCTGCAGCACAAGATTTTGGGCGCCGCCTGGGTGCTGATCATGGCTGCGGTCGGAATCAGCAGCTTTTTCATGCAGCATCCGACGGCGCCCGGCGATCCCTTCTGGATGCGATTTTCGCCGATCCATATTTTCACGCTGTTGACCGCCTATGCGCTGCTTCACGGCGGCTGGATGCTGGTGCGCGGCGGCCCGCGTTTGCGCTTTCACAGCCGCCCCTTTATCGGCCTTTTCATCGGCGGGCTCATCGTCGCCGGGCTGCTCGCCTTTCTGCCTGGCCGGATCATGCATCAGGTGATGGTCGGCGGATGATTGTTCAAGCTACCGCCGCCGCAGTAGATGGCGACGCCTTTTTGATTAGGCTGCGCCGCGCGCTTTTCCTGATTTCCGCGCCGATCGTTTACATCAATTTCGCTTTGCCGCTGCGCGCCGAAGATATCGGCGCGAGCGCGATTGAGATCGGCGTTCTTTTCTCGCTTTTCACAGCCGCAGTGTTCATCATCAGGCCGATCGCCGGCGTCGGACTCGATTATTTCGGCCGGCGTCCGTTCTTTATTCTTGCAGCGCTCTTTTACCTCGGCGCCAATGTTCTTTATGCGGTCCACGATTCAATTTTCGGCCTCTATGTCGCACGCCTTTGTCAGGGGCTTGGTTTTGCGGTTCTGACGATCGCTGCGGAAACGATGGTCGCCGATGTTTCCGCGCCGGAAGATCGCGCCAGGGAAATGGGCGCCAATCTCGCCAGTCAGGCGCGCGGCGCGATGGCCGGCGGATTTTTCGCCTTTACGCTGGTCGGCGCGGCGCCCGACATCGCGTGGCCGGTCTCGTTTTCAATTTTCGCCGCGCTCAGCGTTTTCGCGATCGTCTTTATCGTTCGCGCATTGCCGGAATCGCGGCCGGCGCGCGATGAAGCGCTGAATGAGATCGATGCCGCGAAGCCGAACCTGCATTTCCTGCTGCTCGTCGTCATCTTTCTTGCGTCTTTCGCAAGCGCGCTCGTTCAGCCGTTTTATCTCGTCTATATGAGATCTCGGTTCGACGTCGACATGCTGGCCCTTGCGACGGCGTTCCTGCCGCTCGGGATCGCCAGCGCAATTTTTCCGCGTTTTCTCGGCAAGGCGGCCGACCGCGGCAATCGCGCGGTTATTGTTGCGCTCGGCCTGTCGGCAAGCGCCGTTCTCTACGCGTCGATCGCCCAACTTGAGCATTATTATGCGGTCGTTGGCGCTTTTGTCGCCGCCGCGATCGGCGCGATGCTGATGGATGTGACGAAAAGCGCGTGGATCGCAGACAAATCTACACGCAATGCGGCCGGTCGGACTTTCGCGCTCGCGGCTTTTGCATCGGGGCTCGGGTCCATCGCCGGTCCGCTGGCGGGCGGGCTCGTTTATGGAAAGCTCGGCGCGGATGCGCTGTTATATGCCTGCGCGGGCGTTTATGCGGCGGCGGCGATCATCGCGCTTCAATTGAAAAAGGAGGGCGCACGGCCTTGATCTCGAACAATAGTCTCAGCGGTCGATTGCGCGTCCGCGCAATATCACGAATGCGATCTGTTGGGCGGCGCGAATATCTTTCATCGGGTCGGCGCGTAACACCAGAAAATCTGCGTCATAGTCGGCGTTGATGCGTCCGCGCTTATCGCTCACGCGAAAATAGGCGGCCGGCTCAATTGTCGCCGTCCTCAGCGCTTCGAGCGGCGTCAATCCGGCGGAGACGAATAGCGAAAGTTGATCGTGCAAGCCGTAGCCGGGTATGACGCCTTCGCAGGCGGCGTCCGAGCCGGCGAGCATCGGCGCCCCTTCCTTTTTCGCCTTCGCCACAAAAGCGAATTGCGCTGGCATCCAGGCTTCGGCTTCGGCGCGCTCTTCGTTCGATCGCATGCGCAGTCGTTCGGAGAAGTCCGCCACGGCGCTTCGAATCGACACAGGGAGCGGCGCGCGCCTTGCGTCATTCTCAAAGCCTGGCTTTTCACCGTCATAGCGGGTCTGTTCGACGGCGAGTGTCGGCGTCACCCATGTTTCGCCGTCGCGTAGGCGACTCCAGATTTCGGGGCAAAGCGCGCGGTGTTTTGCGCCCCATAAACGATCCTCATCTGTCCAACCGTCAGCGTCGTAGAATGCTTCCATCTCCGCATCGCTCTCGGCGAAACAGATAAGCAAGTGCGATCGAACGTGTTCTATCGATCTCTGTCCTTGTTCAAGCGCTTCAATTATCGTGAGTGTTTCTTCAGACACGTGGCCGGCGAAGTCGAGATTGCGCATGCGCGCTTCATCAGCAAGCGCGCGGAATGCCGCCGGCGGGATGTTTTCATAGACTTTTACGAAATCACCGCCGCGACGCACGATTTCCGCCACCGCGCCGCGCGCCGATTCCGGCGTCGTTGCGAGTAAATGATTGGCGCCCGGATTGCCGGTTGCAATGGGGCCCGCTGCGACGATGCGCGGACCTAGTCTTTCGCCGGCCTCTATCTCGGCGCGCCATCCATGCAAAGTTTCGATGTTGATCGATTCGCATCCGTCGCTGGGCTTCGTCGCATCGCCGCCCATATCGCGAACGCCGACGACGCCATTTTCGACGAAAAGATCGAAGAAAGAGCGGTCCGATATATGTACGTGCATGTCCCACAGGCCGGGAATCGCCCAAAGCCCTGTTCCATCGATCGCAAGGCGCCCTTTAAGTTTGGCCTTGGAAAGAGTTTCGATACGCTGTCCATTAACGCCGATCGATCGGACGGCGCTTTCGCCAGTATCCATATCGACGACGGCGACGTTGTTGACGACGAGATCGTATCTTGCATTGGGCGCGCACGCGCTAAGCGAAGCGATGGCGGAAAAAAGCGATAAAATCCTTTTCCAATCACTCATCAAGAACGCTTCTGTCGATCTCTGAAATGTTTGTTGCGCCGGTTAGCGCCATGGCGACGCCGAGATCGTGCTTCATCAGCGCAAGATAGCGCTTCAGGCCCGCTTCGCCTTCCGCGGCGACAGCGAAGATCCACGGCCTGCCGATAAGCGCCGCGTCAGCGCCCGAGGCGACGGCGCGCAGAATATCCTGTCCGGTCCTGACGCCGCCGTCGACAAGAACGCGCGCGCGCGATTTGACGGCGTCAGCGATGCGCGGCAGCGCGGCGACGCCCGATGCGACGCCGTCGAGCTGGCGCCCGCCATGATTGGAAACGACGACCCCGTCGGCGCCCGCGTGTATGGCGGCGCGCGCATCCTCTTCTGTGAGGACGCCCTTGATGATGAGATCGCCGTCCCAGTCGCGGCGCAATTGTTCGATATCCTTCCAGGTGACAGACGGGTCGATCTGGTTGTCGACCCAGACGCGAAAATCGGACGGCGTCGTCGCCTGCGGCACATAGGCGCTCAGATTGCCGAACACATGCGGCTTGCCGCCGATCCCGACATCGAGAAGCCATTTCGGATGGAGGAGATAGTCGATGAGGCCCGCGCGCAGTTTGCCATAAGCGCCGCCGCCGCCGCTGAGACCGTTGCGAATGTCGCGATAGCGCGCGCCGACGACCGCGAGATCGACCGTGAAGACGAGCGTCTTGACGCCGACAGCCTTCGCACGCTGCAGCAATTCGCTGACCGCGCCGCGATCCTTGAGCATGTATAGCTGGAACCAGAACGGCTTCGTCGCCGCCGCTGCGACTTCCTCAAGCGAACAGATCGCAACGGTTGAAAGGCAGAAGGGAATGCCGATCGCTTCGGCGGCGCGCACGGCCTGGGTTTCCGCGCGCCGGCGCATCATGCCGCCCATGCCGATCGGGGCGAGCGCCAGCGGCATTGAGAGCCTTTCGCCGAAGAGCTCTGTCGACCGGTCGAGGACGGAGACGTCGCGCAGGACCCGCTGTTTCAGGCGCAGTCGGGCGAAATCGCCGATATTGTCCGCATGGGTCGCTTCTGAGCCGGCTGCCCCGTCAATGTAATCGAACAGCGCGCGCGGCAGGCGTCGTTCCGCAATTCGGCGATAATCATCCGTCGATGCCGGCGCGATATTGAGTGAAGGCATGCCGCCGCTCCCTGCTTATGCGCCGCCGACTGTGCCGCGATGCGCCGGGCGATGAAAGCCGGACGCGCAGGCGCGATCAGGCGAAAGCGGGCGCGTTCGAAAAGGGATCGTCAAGGCTGGCGGCGGGCTCGGTGAACCAGCGCGGGCCGTCGCTCGCAATATGGAAATGATCTTCATGGCGGACGCCGAAGGCGCCGGGAACGACGATCATCGGCTCATTCGAAAAGCACATGCCGAGATCAAGCGGCGTCCGGTCGCCCTTGACGAGATTGGGCGCTTCGTGAATGTCGAGGCCGATGCCGTGACCGGTCCGGTGCGGAAGGCCGGGCAGGGCGTAGCCGGGACCGAAGCCGCGCCGTTCGAGCGATCGCCGCGCGGCCGCATCGACGCTTTCGCAAAGCGCGCCGCGCCGCGCCGCCTCGAAGGCCGCGCCTTGCGCTTCCTTTTCCGCTTCCCATGCTTCGCGATAACGCGGCGTCGGATCGCCGTACACATAGCTCCGCGTAATGTCGGAATTGTATCCCTCGACCTCGCAGCCCGTGTCGATGAGAACGGCGTCGCCGCCTTTCAACGCGCGGTCTTTTTCCGGCCCGTGCGGCAGCGAGGTGTCAGCGCCAAAGGCGACGATGCAGAACGTGCTCGAACTTCCCCCGAGCGCGCGGTGCGTCTCGTCGATGAAGCGGGCGACGTCCGACGCCATGACGCCCTCCTCCAGGAAATCGCGCGCCCGGCGCTGGGTCTCCAGGGTGATCGCCTTGGCGTGTTGGAGCAGCGCGATTTCCGCCGGCGACTTGCGTGCGCGCAAGGGAGCGATCAGCGGAACGGCGTCCGCAAGCTGTTCATCGGCGATTTCTCGCCGCAGCGCGCGATACATGAAAAGCGGCAGATCGCCGTCAAGCGCGAACGTCGCTCCGGCGGCGCGATCCGCGATCAGGCGGTAGGGGTTTTCTTCCTCTTCCCAGGTGAAAAGTTCGCCGGGGACGGAGATAAGGCTTTCGACCTTCGTTCGTTCAAAGGCGGGCCCGATATAATCGATGCGGTCGGCGGTGATGAGCGCGCCGAGAAAGCGTTCGGACGGATGCCAGATGACGCCGGTGAAATATCGAAGACTCGATGTCGAACCGAGTAGGACGCCGGCGACGCCGGCCTTGTCCATCTTCATGCGGAGCGCATTGAGCCGCTGGCGACGTTCATCAACGCTGATCGGCTGAAGGCCCGCGGCCATATCTTTCTCCGCTTACTCGCCGCGCAGCATGCGATCGTAGGCCGCGACGAGCGTCATGTATGGATTGACTTTGGTGAATAGCGGCTCGGCGCCCGGCGATTCGACATAATTTTCATACATCTCGAAATGAAGATGGGTCGTCGTCGCGACCGGCGTGCCGTCCGACTTGAAGAAGTCGTTTGATATCTTTCCGATCCGGTCGCCGCGCAACACCTGCTGGCCTTCGCTCACTGACAATTCGCCCATATTGAGGTGGAGGTAATTGTAGATCGTGCCGTCGGGCGTCTGGATCGTCACCCAGTGTCGGCGAATGTCGATGACGCGGCCGTCCTCGACGGCGACCGCCCAGTGGACGTTTTTCGCGCAGGTGTGCGGGCGGATGTCGAGGCCTTCATGACCGCCGCCAGGGCAGAGCGGCTGGTTGCGGTCGCGATGCTCGCAGAACGTATCCTGCCAGGGATAGTCGTAATTGCGCGCGTCGCACTGGCTTCCTTCCATGCCGTTCACTGAGCCCATGCCGCCGCCGAAGCGGTAAACTTGGCTGTTCAGGAAAACGGGATCCTCCGTCGGGAAGAGAATGTTCTCGCGATAAACCGTCTCATCGACGAAGCCCGGCCCCGAACTCGGCAGGAGATCGCCGACGGGAAGGTAGGAAAACACCTTGCCGTCTATATCGGTCAGCTCTTCTGGTTCGTCCGCCGGTTCGTCATCAGGCGTTTCATCATCGGTCGGCGGCGCGTCGTCATCGAGGGCGCCGTCGTCCGCAGGCGTTTCATCGGCCGGCGGCGCGCCATCGCCCGGCAGGGGCGACGACCCGCCATTCTGGCGCCAGAGATAGCCGCCGATGATCAGCGCGATGAGGATGATGATCAGCAGCCATCCGGCCGCGTTGCCGTTTTGCCGGGTTCGATTGCGCGCCATCACTCGCCCTCCGCCTCAGGGTTCAACAGCAGGAGATTGGAGGCGAGCTTCACGATGAAGTCGTCTTCCGCGCAGCGCGCATCGGCGGGATCGTCGCACATGATCGACAACACATAGCCGGCGCCGAATTTGGCGAAGGTGAGGTCGGTCGATGATTCGCTGCGCGTTACGAGATAAGGCGCATCGACGCTGCCGAGCGTCCTGCTTTCCTTGCGCATCGCCGCTATGCGCGTGCGCGCCGATCTAAGATCGCCGATGACGAGTTTCTTGCGCGCGCCCGACATGCGCATCGCGACGCCTTTTTCGACTTCGGCTGTCGCCGAATAGGATGAGCCGAGGCTGTAGACCTTCAATGTCTGCGCGATGCGCGACCCTTCGGGCGCGAGCACCGGAAGGTGCGTCACATTCACTTCGCGCGTGACGACGGTTTTGAAATTTTCTGCGGCCGCCGCGCGCATGCCGGGCGGGCGGGCGATCACCGCCGCCGTCGTCTGCCCGGCGCTCGTATCGCGGCGGGCGGAAAGGGCGAGCGCAGTGCGCATTTCCGTCCAGTTGATCCGGTCTTCCTCAGCCGGCTTCGCCGGCAGGCCGAGCCTTGGCGGCGCAAGACGCGGCCGCGTCTGGGCGCGCGCTTCAAGCGCCGCCTGCAGCCGCGCCGCGCGTTCCGGCGGGCTTGCCGACTCGTCTGTTTGAGCAAAGGCGAAAAACGAAGCGGCGCCGACCGCCATGGCGGCGGTGAAAGCCGCCGCGAATGCGAGCTTGTTCATGGCCTACCCCACTCTCTCGCGCCGCACCCCAATACGGCGGCTTTATTCTAGCGCATCCAAAGCGCTTGCGTCCATTGAGCGCGCACGCGCTCAGCGGGCGTCGAGCTTGAATTCGATGCGCCTGTTTTGCGCCAGCGAAGCCGCCGAATAGCCGGAGACGAGCGGCCATTCGGAGCCTGAACCTGTCGCCATCAGCCGTTTCGCCGGCACGCCGCGCAATTTCAGATAATCGACGACGGCGATTGCGCGCTGCGCCGACAGTTCAAGGTTGGATTTGTAAACCGCCGCGCAAGAGGGGCCCAAAGGCGCGGAATCCGCATGCCCGTCGACGCGCAGAACCCAGGGTATTTCCGCAGGAATGTCATCCTTGATGTCGAGAAGGATGGTCGCCAGCTTGTTGAGTTCGACCTTTCCCGCTTCGCCGATTGTCGCCGAGCAGGAGCCGAACAGAATGTCGCTTTCAAACACGAAACGGTCGCCCACAATCTTGATGTCCGTGCGATCGCCCAGCGCCGCGCGCAGCGCTTCAAAGAAACGCGAGCGCACTTCCTGCAGTTCCTGAACCTTGCGCGCGAGCGCCGCGTTGAGGCGCGTCGAAAGATTCTCGATCTGCGCCTGCTGTTCCTTGTCCTTCGCCTCGGCGGCGTCGAGCGCTTCTTGAAGGCTCGCAAGCTGTTTGCGCAGGGCGGCGAGCTGCGCGTTGAGGGTCGCGATCTGCGATTTCTGTTCGTCGGACAGCGCCTTTTCCGCCTCCAGTTCTTCAGCGGACGCCGCGACGGCGGCCTGGCTTGCCGCGAGCGCCGTCGCGGCCGCGACGAGCTGCTCGTCCTTTTCCGAGATCGTCGTTTCAAGCGCGAGGATCTGCGCGGCGAGGCGGTCCTTTTCGGCTTGCGCCAGCCCGAGCTGTTCGGCGAGTTCGTTGATGCGCGCGGTGAGGCGCGCAAGCTCTGAATCCTTTGTCGCGAGTTCGTCCTTGACCGAAGTGAGCTTCGTGCCGAGATAAAACTGCGCAACGACGAAGATCGACAGGACGAACATCAAGACGAGCAGAAGCGTCGACAGGCCGTCGACAAAACCCGGCCAGATATTGGCCTCGGACGATCGGCGGCGACGCGACATCGCCTACTCCTTGCCGCGCCGGATGATCGAGCGGTTAAGCGCGCGGATTTCGTCTTTCAATTCGCCGATCTCGTGCGCCTGCGCCTTGATGAGCGCTTCGGTGTTCGCCGCCATCACGGCTTCGAGCGAGGACGGGAAGGGCGCATCTTCGCCCGCATCCATCGTCGCCTTCGCGCCGGATGATGACGCGCGCGTGTCGGTCATGCCGGAAAGCCAGTCTTCAAGGTCGGTGTAGAAGCGCCCTTGCGCCTGGCTCGACTGCAGATCGAGAAAGCCGACGACAAGCGATCCCGCTAGGCCGAACAGCGATGAGGAAAAGGCGGTGCCCATGCCCGAAAGCGGCGCTTTGAGATTGGTGATGAGCTGCGCGATCGCCGTTTCAGGATCGCCGCCGGTGACGCCGAGGCCGCTGATCGTTTCGACGACGCCGTTCACGGTTTCGATGAGGCCCCAGAACGTGCCGAGGAGGCCGAGAAAAACGAGCAGGTGACCGATATACCGGCCCATCTCTCGTCCCTCATCCATCCGTGTGCCGATCGAATCGAGAATGGCGCGCGTTGATTCCGGCGTCAGCCGGCCGCCGCGTTCATCCGCATCAAGAAGAAGCTTCACCATCGCGCTGATGAGAAGCGGCGGGCGCGGAAGACGCGCGCGGCGCGGATCGACCGTCTCGCGGAACGCCTCGACCCAGCGGATAGCAGGGGAAATGACGCCGGCCTGTCGCAGATTGTAGATGACGCCGATGGCGAGGACGGTGAGAATGAGCCCGTTGAGGGCCGGATTGGCGTTGAAGGCGTCGACAAGGACGGTCGACGGGTCCGGGCTCCAGGGCGACATGTAATAGACGACCGCCGCTGCGGCGATCAGGAACAGGAGCATGTTGAGGACATACTGGCCTGGCCGGGTGAACCTCACCGCTCGTTCCAGCAGACGCGCCATCTCTTAGCCCCTCCAAGTCAACTTGAACCCGGCGCAAGCCGGACGATGCATGACCGGCAAGGCGAGATCGGGGCCAACCTAAGGGGTTGAGGCGCATTCGTGAATGCGGCGGGCGGAGAAATGCGCGCCGCCGTCTCCTGACGGCCACGGTTTGAAGCCCGGTGGAAGGGCGTGGGGTCGCGCGTTAAGATTCGCCGCACTGTGTGCGCAAACTTACGCCGCGAGCATCGTTTCGAACATCAAACGTGTTCTACGCAAAGAATGCGCTTTAAGCGCAAGGTTTGCGCTTTTTTGATTGACAGTCGCTGCGAATATGACAAGATGATGACAAATAAGACTACTTACGGTGGCAATTCGTCATCGTAATGTCACAGAGAAGGAAGGCCAATGACCCTCGTTAAAACCCTCGCCTCAGTCGCCGCCGGCGCCGCCTCCTTGTTCGCAGTCTCGCTGGCGGGCGATATCGCCGCCTGTCC
>JAGRED010000190.1 GCA_020446725.1 Parvularculaceae bacterium
CCATTCCAAGGGATCAGGCCGGTCATCCCGCCGAAGACAAACCGGAAAGCCCCGCCCGTCTGCGACTTCAGAACCTACAAGGATCGAAACCGCATCGAGCGGATGTTCAATTGGATCAAGCAGTTCCGTCGTGTTGCTACCCGATACGACAAGACCCGAAAATCTTACGATGGCTTCCTCGCCCTGGCCGCCGCAAAAATATGGTCGCCATACTTTGTCAACAGGACCTAGGAAATCGGGGTCGCTGAACGCGACGGCAGGGCGGCGAGAAGATCGCGCGCCGTCTTGCCGAGCCTCGGGCAGAGCCAGTCAGGGTCGATGTCGCAGAGCGGCGCGAGGACGAAATCGCGGCTTGAAAGACCCGGATGCGGCAAGGTCGGCTTGCCGGCGCCGCCCTCCTGGACGAGGCTGCCATAGGCGAGAAGGTCGAGATCGATCGTCCGCGGCGCGTTGCGCCGGCTCCGCTCCCGGCCGAAGGCGGCTTCGATGACGTGCAGCCCGGCGAGAAGGCGGTCCGGACCGAGATTGCTGCGCACCGCGATGACGGCGTTGACGAAAGCGGGATCGGCCGGATCCGGCCAGGCGGGCGAGGCGTAAAGGCGGGAGACCTTTTCAAGCGTCGCCATCGCGCCGATCGCCCGGATCGCGGCCGGGACGACTTCTTGCGGCTGAGAGCCGCAGAAAGGCAGGCTTGATCCTAATCCAATAAGAATCATGTCTTTAGATGGCCCTCTTGGGCGACGCGGTGATAGATGATCCCGCCTTCATTAATTGACAGAGGAATAGATGACGAATTTTCTTGGCATGCGCGAAACGGAAAAAACCGCGCTTTTTATCGACGGCGCCAATTTATACAAGGCCGCAAGAGCGCTTGGGTTTGACATGGATTACAAGAGCTTGCTCGCAAAAGCGCGAGGAGCGAGCCAGCTTGTCCGGGCCTATTATTTCACCGCCATTCAGGAAGACCGGGACCAGGACTATTCCCCGCTTCGCCCGCTGGTAGATTGGCTCGATTATAACGGCTACACGATGGTCACGAAGATGGCGCGCGAGTTCACCGACGCGACCGGCAAGAAGCGGTTCAAAGGCTCGACCGATATTGAGCTCGTCGTCGAGATGCTGAACCTCGCGCCCCGGCTTGATCATATCATCCTCTTCACGGGCAATGGCGATTTCAAGCGCGCCATCGACGCCGTTCAGGCGAAGGGCGTGCGCGTCACCGTCGTTTCGACCATCAAGTCGCAACCGCCGATGGCGTCTGACGAACTCCGTCGGCAGGCTGATCGTTTCTTCGATCTCGCCGAACTTGAAAAAGAGATCGGTCGCACCGGCGCGCCGGCTCGCAAGCCGCGCGCGTCCCAATCGGGCGGGTATGATGACGATTTCGAAAACGAATTCGACGATGAGTTTGAGGACGTCGATTAGACCGCGCGACAAGCGGTGACGTCTCAAGCGGCAATAAAACGGACGCATGATGCGCCGGCCGTCGCCGATATCGGCGCGGAGCCGGGGAAGACCTGCTCGCTCTGCCGGCGTCTTTCGGATTTTCGCGCGCGCAATTGCGAGGCCTATCCGGATTACTTCAACGGCCCCGCCCCCTCCTTCGGGCCGGCGAACGCAAGGCTGCTGATTGTCGGTCTTGCGCCCGGCCTCCACGGCGCCAACAAGACGGGGCGTCCTTTCACCGGCGATTACGCGGGCGACCTGCTTTATCGGACTCTCGACAAATTCGGCTTCTCGCGCGGCGCCTATGCGGCGCGCCCCGATGACGGGCTCACGCTCGTCGATGCGATGATCACGAATGCGGTTCGCTGCGTTCCGCCGGCAAACAAGCCGACGACGCCTGAAATCAAGTCCTGCCGGCCGTTTCTGACGGCGCGAATCGCCGCCCTGCCGCGGCTCCAAGCGCTCGTCTGCCTCGGGCGAATCGCCCACGATTCAACGCTCGCCGCGCTCGGCGTCAGAGCGAAGGACGCGCCTTTCGCTCATGGTGCGGCGCATGAAGTCGCAGACAGCCTCGTTTTGTTCGACAGCTACCACTGCTCGCGATACAACACGAATACCGGCCGTTTGACCGAAGCTATGTTTGAGCAGGTATTTGAGGCGGTTCGCCGGCGGCTTGAAGGAGCAAGCGCGTGACTCGCAACTGGGGCATTCCGCCTAAGGGCGATTTCCAGCGTATTCGGCATGCGAAGCCTGTCGTGACTCTTATCGTGACCGCGTTTTACGGCGTCATCGGCGCCGCGCTTGCGGCTATCAGTTTCACCGATGCGCGCACAATCCTGACAGGGCTGTTTCGCGGTCTCTCGCTCGCGCCGGCGATCATCGCCGCCGGTTTCGGATGCTGGGCCTACATCTATGTCGCATGGCCCCGGTTCGCAGCGCAGTTTCACGGCGGCGACACCTTCTCCGACCTCCTGCGGTTTTACGCGCGCGCGGCGGTGGCGCTGATCCTCGTTCTTTTCGCCGCGAAGTTTTCGCGCCTCGTTCTCGGCGATACTGTGAGCGGCGTGCTCTTGTGCGTTTCCGGCGGCGCGGCGGCCGCAGCGGCGTTTCAGACGGTGATGACGTTCGTGCCGCCCGGCGCCTCGAATGAAGGCGCGCCGAAGACCTGATCATGACAACAAGCGACCAACCCGACGCGCGCGCCGACAAGGACCGCGGATCTTCCTTCGCTGCGGAACTCTCGCGCGATGCGGACCATCGCGCAAAAGCGCGGACCATGCGCCCGCTCGCCCGGCTCGCGCCGTTCGTGTTGCGCTACAAAGGCCTTCTCGCAGCCTTCACCGTCTTTCTGATCCTCGCCGCCGCGCTGACGCTTCTTCTGCCCGCCGCCTTTCGCCTCGTCGTCGATTGCGGGTTCGCCGGGGCGGCGGACGCCGAGATTTGCCGGAAAATGGCGTTCGGCGAAGATCTTACCGGCTATTTTCTCGCCGGCTTCGCGGTCGCGCTTGGGCTCGGGCTCGCCAGCGCCTGCCGCTATTATTTCGTCAGCAGGCTCGGCGAGCGCGTCGTCGCCGACATTCGCCAGAGCGTCTATTCGCATCTCTTGAGCCTCAGCCCGTCGTTCTTCGTCAACGTGCGCACGGGCGAAGTCCTGTCGCGCCTGACAACGGACACGACGCTGATCGAGACGTTGATCGGGTCATCGGTTTCCGTCGCGGTGCGGACGATTGCAACGACCATCGGCGCATTGCTGTTGATGTTTCTCGTCAGCTGGAAGCTGGCGCTGATGATGCTCGCCGTCGGTCCGTTGATGCTCGGTCCGATCATCCTTTTCGGCCGGCGGGTTCAGCGCCTGTCACGCGCCAATCAGGACAGTCTCGCGGGCGCTTCAGGGCGCGCGGCGGAAAGTCTCGGCGCGATTGAAACCGTGCAGGCCTTCACGCGCGAGCCGCAGGAAGACGCCGGCTTCCGTCAAGCCGTCGAGGAAACGTTCAGGGTTGCGTTGAAACGCGTCACGGTCCGCGCCTGGATGACAGGCGTCATCTTCAGCGTCGTTCTCGGCGGCCTGATCGCCGTTCTCTGGTTCGGCGCCATGCAGGTGCAGTCGGGCGCAATGACGCCGGGCGCGATGACGCAATTCGTCATGTACGCCTTCGTCGCCGTTTCGGGCGTCGGCATGCTGACGGAAACCTATGCGGAGGTGATGCGCGCGGCCGGCGCGACAGAGCGTCTGATGGAGCTTCTCGCCGCGCAGTCTGACATCAAGGCGATTGAGCCGCTGGCGCAAATCGCCGACCGGCCGAAAGGCGAACTCGCCTTCCGAGACGTCTCCTTCGCCTATCCCGCTCGTCCGGAGCAGCGCGCGTTGCGCGGCGTTAGCGCCGCGTTCAACAGCGGCGAGACGACCGCGCTTGTCGGCCCGTCGGGCGCCGGCAAATCGACCGTGTTCCAGCTTCTCCTTCGCTTTTACGATCCGCAGGAAGGATCGATCACGATCGACGGCGTCGATATCCGTCACCTCGATCCGACCGCTCTGCGCGCGCATATTTCAATCGTTCAACAGAATGCGCCGCTCTTCGCCGGAACTGCGGCGGAGAACATCCGCTTCGGCAGGCCGGACGCGAGCATTGACGATGTCATCGCCGCAGCGACCGCAGCGAACGCGCATGAGTTCATCATGGCGTTGCCGCAAGGCTATGACACACAGCTCGGTCAGGGCGCATCGACCCTGTCCGGCGGCCAGCGCCAGCGCCTCGCCATTGCGCGCGCCATCCTTCGCGATGCGCCGATCGTCCTTCTCGATGAGGCGACGAGCGCGCTCGATTCCGAAAGCGAACGCCTGATCCAGACCGCCTTTGAGCGCGTCTCCAAGGGGCGCACCTCAATCGTCATCGCCCATCGTCTCGCAACAGTCCTCAAGGCGGACCGCATTATCGTCATGGATGAAGGCCGCATCGTCGATCAGGGAACGCATCATGAATTGATGTCCCGCGGCGGCCTTTATGCGCGCCTGGCGTCCTTGCAGTTTTCCGCCGCCAACGAAGCGGCGGAATAAACTGCGCGTCGCCCATCTGCCGGTTCTTCCAAAAATACCGGCTTTCCGGACGAATCTTCATTCGCCCTGGCCGCCAGCCTGTCGCGTCCTCCGGGATGGTCCGATGATCCCTCTTGTATATAACTGACTGGTCAGTTATATACAAGCCATGACAAGCGCGACCCAAAACCCAGCGAAGCGCCGGCGATCGCCCGCGCCCCGAAAGAGCGAGGAGCCGAAATTCCGCCGGCGCGCGGAGGCGCGCCCCGACGAAATCCTCGACGCCGCGCTCGCCGTCTTC
>JAGRED010000191.1 GCA_020446725.1 Parvularculaceae bacterium
GAGCGTGACGAAAAAGCCCGCAATGATCAAAGCGCCGAGAAGCGAAGGGGTCCAGTCCTTCAGCCGCGCCTGCCGCTCGCGCGCGCTCGCCCGGTCGCCGGCGTCGATGCGCGCTTCCTCGACGGCCGCCTCGCGCACCGCGATCAGGAATTCGTTTTCAGCGCGCTTCAGCGCCAGCAGCTGTTCCGGCGTCGCCTTTTCCAGAACCTCGGCGATCTCATCTTCATCCATCGCGTCCTTGCCGAAAATCACGCGCGCGATGGTCGACGCCGCAGCCCCGGCCAACGGTCCGCCGAGCTGCTCGGCGATTTTCGGCGCCGTTCTCGCGACCGCCTTTTTGAGGCGCCCGCGCTTGCGCGTTATCTCCGCATCCTTTTCGTCAGCCATCACCTTCCTCCTTATGCAACGCGAGGCTTCACACAGAACGCCATAATAGGGCTTGCGCAGCGGTGTCGGATAACTGGTGGGATAAGTGGTGGGATAACTTCGACCGTTTCAGCTACACGACTGGAATCATTACGGAATGTTTATCCCAGAAAGAGTTTGCAGGAATAAGCGGATCAATTCAGAGTTGAGCAGTCGTTCGGCTCAGGGCTGGTTCGGGCCGACATTTTCTCAACGGCGTGGCGAATGGGCTGGCTTGCATTCCTTGCGGCGATAGTCGCGATTCCGGCGGTCTCCTCAACGCGACTGGCGCGCCGCGCAGCGGCGGCGCCGGCGTTGACGATCGCCGTCGGCGCGATGATCGCCCTTGTCTTTGGCGTCCTGCGCCTGCCGCAACCGCCCGCCGACTGGATCGCCTTCGCCGCGAAGGCGGGCCTCGCCGTTCTCGGTTTCGCGTCGGCGGCGCAATTGCGCGTCAGCCGGCTGGCGCGCCAATGCCCTTCCTCATTCCGCCTCACCTGCGGCGGCGCCCCGCTCTATTTCTTCGCTTGCTCCCTCGCCGCCTTCATCATGCTGCCGCAACTTTCGATCCCTTCTGCGATGCTGGTCGGCGGCGCGCTGATGCTCAACGGCGCGGCGTTCGACCGCAAAGCCGTCATCAACACGCCGGCGCCGGCGGCGATCAAGGCCGCCGTCCGCAATGAAAGCGCCGCCATCATCGCACTCGGCATTCCGCTGGCGACGCTTCTGGCGGCGAACGCGACCGTTTCAACGCCGGATGAGCCCGCGCTCGGGCCGCTGATGGCTGCAAGCTTCGCCGTGCTGAAAGGCTTCACCTATGGCGGCGTCGCCGGTCTCGCCGCGAGCGCGGCGGGCGCCTGGTATCGCCGGCGCACGCTGCAGCAGCGCGCGCTCGACGGACAGTTCGCCATTCTCGCCGCCGTCGCCATGTTCGTCTTCGGTCCGTCGATCGGCTGCGACCCAATCGTCGCGGCGACATCGGTCGGCCTTCTCTGGGGCGAACAGACATCGGCCGCATCGACGACGCGTCTCAGAATACGTCGCTATGTCGACCGCGCGGTAACGCCCCTCGCCTATCTCGGTTTCGGCGCAGCGCTCGCCCCGCGTCTCCTTCAGGCCGACATGCTCGTCATCGTCTTCGCGCTCGCTGCAGTGACGGTGATGCGCGCAGGGCCGCGCCTCGCCATCCTGCAGACGCCGATCCTGCCTAAGGAAAGCCAGATGTTCCTTGCCTGGTTCGGCGGCGCGCCGGGGGCCGCTTCCGCGCTTTTCGTAATGACGCTGATCGGCAATCCGGCGCTCATCGACGCCGACGCGGTGTTGACCGTCGCAACGCTCGCCGTGCTGTTCGGCGTCGCGGCTGCGCGCCTCACCTCACGTCCGCTCGCGCGCCTTTATTTGCGCCAGTCGGCGCTCGCAAAACGCCGCAAGGCGTGGGCGAGCTAGCGGCGCCTGGCATCATCGGCGCGAGAATTTCCCGCTCAATCACCGTTCGTGTAGTGCGGCAATTTCCTTGATCGGACAGCGACCTAGCGCCTTTCGCTGAGATCTTTCCGCAACTCGGAGAGTTCAGCGAGGATTGTCTCGTTCTGAGATTTCAGCATTTCGAATTTCGGATCTTCCTCGTCCTCAACCGTCTTGACGACAATAGCGACAAAGAGGTTCAGCATCGTGAAGGTCGCGATGAGAACGAAGGTCAGGAAGAAAATCCACGAGCGCGGATGGGTGACCGCGACGTCGGAGGCGATTTCCGCCCAGCCTTCGAGCGTCATCACCTGAAACAGCGTGTACATCGACACGAAGACATTGCCGAATATCTCCGGGTGATCGGCGC